>DATFBG010000071.1:0-2855 GCA_035253945.1 Nitrososphaeraceae archaeon
CCTGCTTCTCAAATCAACCCTCTTGTGGTTCAGGTAATGAAGGAAGTCGGCATCGAAATTAGCAATCAAAAGCCCAAGATAATAACTGAGGATATGATCAAGAGTTCAGAAAAGTCCGTAAATATGGGCTGCATAGACAAGGCGGAATGTCCAATACTTTTCATAAACAATGTTGTGGATTGGGGCATTGAAGATCCAAAGGGCAAGCCTATTGAGAAGGTTAGAGAAATTCGAGACGAAATAGAAAGACGAGTAAAGGAAATTGCTCAAAGCCTCCAAAGACAGAATAGCAGCTAAGCTAAATCCATCTCAGAAGAGGTTTGCTGCCGAAGTAATTGGGACATTTATAGTTGTGGTCTTAGCCACCGGTTCAGTCGTCATTGACGCCAAATTCGGAGGCAAATTAGGGCTACCATTTATTGCATTTGCTCCTTTTGTTGGTGTTGCAATAGGCGTCTACCTTTTTGGTAAGATATCGATGGCGCACTTCAATCCAGCCGTCACTTTAGGCTTTCTTATCATAGGACACATCACCAAACCGCAACTCTTGCAGTATTTTGCAGCCGAGATTACAGGTGCAATTTTAGCTAGTCTATTTATAATGTTTTTAATTGGCACTGAAGCCTCATTAGGTGCAAATACACCTGACTACTCCTACCCGCTTCCATTAGTATTTGGGGTAGAAGTCTTGGCTACAGCCATGTTGATGGCGGTCATTTACTTGGTAGTCTACACCAAAGGCTTGCGGAGGCTAGGTGGTCTAGCTATAGGAGGATTGGTCGGTCTTGACATATTCTTTCTTGCATTCATATCTGGTGCATCTATGAACCCCGCTAGATCATTGGCTCCCGCTCTTCTCTCTGGTGTCCTTGGAAATGTTTGGCTCTATTGGACTGCGACATTTGTTGGAAGCTCTGTAGTCGCATTTATCGTTCGTAATAAGTTTAAGAACAAAATCGTATTAAGATAGGGTAAAATAATAATAGCAGAGCCCGTGATGGTGCTTTTTTTATGATTATTTGCATTTATCTATACGATAATAACGTCCTGGATTTGAGCTCAATTTATATACAATTTGAGGTGAAGAAACCCGCTGTCTAGGGAAATGCAGCGCTGCATCGAGTAGCTGATATTGTTATTGTCTCATTACAGACAAATATACTACTACTGCATGGTATCTTTACCACTCCTATACTACTAGACAGACTCAGGAGCCTTCTTCACCAAGAGTCTTTACAAGTCATTGGTTCTTAACTTTTTTCGACATGAACTATTGGAAGCATATAGAATGATGATGATGATGATCATGGATGAGTGAATGAACAGCTTTGACCATGCTATTTGGGTGATACTACTCTCGGCAAAGCCTAAAGCTATTTCTTGTCCAAAAACTTAAGCCTATTATGCAATCGATTGCTACCCTAATCGGTAAAGCCCATTTGTACCCATGGAAATTTACTGTAACATTGTATATCTTTCATCAAGACTAACTGGAATAAGAGATAACTTTTCAAAGCATCGGGGGCAATGCGCAACATTATAGTCCTCATGTGATTCCAAAATCGTAGCAATAAGAAAGCATGACTCGCAAACTGCAAAATAACAGCAGTTGTTCTTTCGGTTACTCAAATCCTGTTCGATCATGCGTGACATAACAGATATAGTTAGAGCTCATTACATATCCCTTGCCGATAGTAATCCCGTAGTCTCCCGTAGTCTACAAGCTTCTATATAGTCCTAAATCTTTTGGGACAGGTAAATTATTGTAATAGTGAATGATATAGTTATAACGAGAGCTTAATAGGAAACTCCGACATCTGTTCATAAATATCTTCCCGGTCATCTTCTTCTAGAGTTACGGAGCTTCACCATCTACCTCTATTATCATTATTCTTAATCTCTATTTTTTTATGGATGATTAAAAAGACGATAAGCTAATCTCTCCTTTATTGCTATTTTTCTATGGTCATTAGGATAAGGTTTGGACAATTGAAAGTTGCAGGAATAGTAGTGGTATGCTCAGCATAAGAGTGCTAATTAATCTAATTCAAACAAAGCTAACATGACTGTATATAGTGAGGAAAAGAAAACGAATCAAAAAGAGGGGGATATCCAGCTCACAGTCAACAACTGATTCACCTAATCACGGCTACCTCTAGTGTAATACTTCTGGTAATATCAAACCATAGGTAAAGCTATGAGCGACTGGCCTCTTATTCAGACCCATATGGAACAAGTAAAATGTCATGCATTTCTCATTTTTTATCATTATTACTCTGCCACTTCAGAAGGCCTGCTTGAACCAAGCAATATAACAAGTAGACATTAGGACACTATGGATCTGTTAGATCTAGCAGAAAGAGAGCAATCGTGTGCTGGCTCGCACGCTCATATCAAATGAGAGAGGGAGTTGGTCCCCTGCAACCTCGATTGTAAACTAGTTAAATACACTTCCAATCCAGGGTCTAGCAAGAAAAGAAGGCACCTGATGTGTATCATATAGAATAATGTCAACTATAGCTTAAACTTAGGCAACCAAAATTAAGCTGATGCGACGAGCTTGAACAATAATGGTGAATATCTGCTGCAGGATATGTGGAATGGAGCTAGAGGTCATGGCAAGATGCATCAAGTGTGGCAAAGAAATACTCTACGGCTGTCCTGGGTGTGTAATCTTTTCCGATATTATGCTACATGTCGATTGCCTAGACCCGATATCAGTTGTAGATGGCAAATATGCATAATTTTTTCTTAGTTATGATAATTGAGGCGAGAAATTTTGAAGGCAGGTAACAATGATGATGATGACGACTCTACACATTCTCATTATGGAAATGTATATGATAACTAACATT
>DATFBG010000072.1:0-7472 GCA_035253945.1 Nitrososphaeraceae archaeon
CGTGTGTGCTTCCACTTTCCGCGTTCTCAAGTATTTTTGAGCGGCTCTACAGGCAATACTGTTATTACCAATCAATAAATTTATTACCTTTTGAAAGATTGGATCACCTGGTTTTGGAGTTTCAGCTTCGCATCTCCTTAGACCTTGTACTATAACATTTTTTGCCTCTCTATGTTGTTTATTCCAAAGCCCGTACTTTTTTAGCACCCTCGCGGCATCTCCATATGTGGAGGGATCGGGACAAGTTGGACCCGAGGCTATGACACTTAATTCATCATTAATTACGTCAGATATTATAAGAGAAACCAGCCGGCACTCCTTGTTCATATAACGAATCAGCTGACCGCCCTTTATCCTCGAAAGATGCTTACGTACTGCATTGACCTCTTCAATAGATGCCCCCGAAAGTATCAATGAAGAGGTAATAGCTTGCTTCTCTCTAAGAGAAAGATTCTCTGAAGGTAGTGGCATCAATGAGGATCCTCCCCCAGAAATAAGAACGATGACAAGATCAGCTGGAGTAGTCTTCCGTAAAATCTCTATCATTTTTTTTGTTCCCTTTACTCCTGAAACATCGGGAATCGGATGACTTGCATGCGTAACGAAAATATGCTCAACATTCTCATTAGTGCCATAGGGAACAGTTATGGCACCTCCTGAGATCTTGTCTCCTATAATTTGGCGCAGTTCATGAGCCATTCCTGCCGTAGCTTTACCTGCCCCAATTAAGTAAATATGGTCAAATGACCTTAAGTCTACATTGATTCTTTGGTGCTTAATGCCGTGAACAGAGAGTCGTCCATCCCTTAATCTTATACTACTTTTGATGAGGCGAGCAGGATCTACGGCTCGAATTGCGTGTCTAACTGAACCGAGTGCGAGCCTAAGTGAAGGGCTTGTATCCATGTAGCTTTTCAACGAGCGCAATGCGTAGCGATGTCATATACGCCGTGTAGAGTATATTGATGTTCTCCGCCTGCTGTTTCGCATTATGTACAAAGGACCTTTAATCTCGCGTTAGCTATCTTATATATACTGACGCATTCGTTAAATAATACGGAGCAGTAGAAATTCGTAGAATTAGTTCAAAATATTGAGATAAAAGTAGTGATAATTGCATAAGGCTTAGACATTTTTTGTACTACCCATGTGCCGCGTTTTTGATTCTCTTGTGCCTTTTAGTTGTTAATTAATCGATTACGCAATTTGTTTAGAATTTTTGCAATACAACTCGCACATAGTTAGTCAGATTAATTTCGCATGCGTCCGTTGTTTAATTATTGTTGTTAAGATAGGTTAATCAATCCATTAAACAGAAAATATAGCCTCCTGTGAATTAAGTAATGGTTGTTCATCTTACACTAAGAGGAGAACCCGGAAAACGAGGACTAATGTTCGTGTCATATTACGCACGCTCACGTGCATTTATTTCCAATTATCGATCATGGAAGGGGTATGATAGCGCAGGAAAAATAGAAGAGGTCGCTTCTTCCCTGTTAAGTCACGAGACGTTGCATTTGGCAATCAATAAATTTTCTTTGTCAGCCTCTGCTGAACTGGATAACTTGTTTGGGAGATCAGATAACTGGGAACTTTACCCGCACGGATTGGGAGATCTGGATAGAATGGGTGTCAGTTCTCATGCTTATATTAAGAGCGCCGCTAAAAACTCGCTAAAGTCGAAAAGAAAAAAATTTTAAAAACGGACTCGTACTCTATCTTTTTTCTTCTCTCTAAGGAATACATAAATTACATTTTTTTCCTAAAAAATGCCTTGGTCTTTAAAATATGCACTCCAAGAGACGTTAATAGAGCATTACCTGACATAGATCGCAGAATAAAACAAATAATATTGCAAAAGAACCACGTTGTCGCTCTTCAGGAGGAACTGCAAAGGATCGTTGATTCAAATTCACCATTTAGTGAATTCTTCAAAAAAAAGCAGGAACTAAATGCTGAAGTTAGTGCTCTCTATAGGTCAATAGAGCAACTTGAAAATCTGGGAGTGATCATAAAGAGCGTTGATGAAGGTCTTCTAGATTTCCCATCTAAAAGGTTTGATGAGGAGGTATGGTTATGCTGGAAGGTGGGAGAAAAAGAAGTTAAATTTTGGCATAGGAAGGATGAAGGTTTTGCTAGAAGAAAACCACTGAGTCCTCATGATTCTCCTAGAGTTGAAACTCGAGGTGACTTCTCTGATCTGAGATAGATAGTTAACAAGATACCTACCACAAACCTTTATTACAACATTTAAAAATAAAACCAGCTCAGCAGGAAGGACTATTTGGGCACATCTTTTACAAAGCGACCAGGTAAAGGAGAGGACCTACAACTAAGGATATTGGACACCAGAGATGACCCTTTTGGTATATTCTGTAAACTTTATCGTTCTCATGAGCGCGTGTTCATTCTTGAATCTCTCGTGGGACCCAGAAAGCTTGCAGAAATGTCAGTTATAGGTTTCGATCCTGAACTTGTAGTGAGTTGTGATTATTCCAAGCTTTATGTCAGAAATTCCAACAATAGAGTTGTCCATACTGAAGACATTATCAACCCGCTAGAACAGCTCAGTAGATTTATTCCAAAGGTCAAGGATAATAGATTCAGGTACGCCGGAGGCGCTGTTGGATGCATAAGTTACGACGCCATAAGTTACTGGGAACGCATTCCATACAAACGTAGAAAAAGAAATTGTCCGCTATTAGAATTTGGAATTTATACTGATGGGATTCTTTATGACCACATTAAAAATAACGCGTACTATTTTACGACCGATAAATGTCGATTTAATAAAATCAATGCCCAAATAAAGAAAAAAAATTCTATTCTAATGAAGAATTTCTCGTGCTCAAATTTCATGACTGTCCTTAATAGGAAAGAATACATGAATATGGTTAAGAAAGCCAAGCAGTACATCTATCAAGGTGACATTTTTCAAGTTGTATTGTCCAAAAATACCAGTCTTACGATCAAAGGAGATCTGTTGCCTGTGTATAGCAAATTGAGAGAAGTAAACCCTTCTCCATATATGTATTTTTTAAAGCTTGGCGACCAGGCAATTATTGGATCTAGCCCTGAGATGTTGCTTCGTATAACCAATAACCATATCGAGACTTTTCCTATAGCTGGGACAAAACCTGTAGTTAAAAATCAATCCAAAAATAATATTCTAGCCAAAGAGCTACTTTCTGACGAAAAGGAGGTTGCAGAACATACAATGCTTGTGGATCTAGCTCGCAATGATCTAGGTAGAGTGTGTAAATATGGGACGGTCAAGGTTCCTGAATTAATGTCCGTAAAGAGATTTAGCCACGTTCAGCATATTGTTTCCCATGTGGAAGGCTATCTTACTCCAGGCCTCACTTCGTATGACGCTCTTAAGGCAGTATTTCCAGCAGGAACTGTATCTGGAGCGCCAAAGGTAAGGGCAATGGAAATAATCAATGAACTAGAACCATATCCGAGAGGTCTGTACGCAGGTGCTATAGGCTATTTTTCTGCTAATGGTTCATGCGATTTTGCCATCACCATACGGTCACTTATCGTAAAAAAAGGTAAAGCTTCTATTCAGTCAGGAGCAGGAATCGTTATAGATTCTGTCCCAGGAAAGGAATGGAAAGAGACCCAGGATAAAGCCCACGGAATTATATATGCGCTCAAAGAAGCCTCTAGGGCGTCAAGAAAAGGGAGGCTACACGCATCTTCCTCTAAAAGATGATCGGAGTCCCGAGAATTGTAGCCTCGCGATCTTTGGATAGTTTATACAAACTTGCTATTTACCAAATTAATGGTATCGGTGTCTATCCAGTTCTGGGGGGCCTGGAATACATATTAGTAGCATCGGTATGATACTGAACGGATAATTTCGGGTCCTTTTGTCTGCCGGTAAGGATGCCGACCACTACATCATCCTTCTTAATAGTGTCCTCACCTCTGAGTTTCCGAATTGCAGCTGGAACAGATCCTGATGCCATTTCACAATCAAATCCATTTAATCCAACAATTGACATCCCATCGCTCATTTCTTTGTCGGTTACCTGAGTTACTATTCCACGGGTAAATTCAAGTGCTCTGAGAGCCTTAATAATATTGGCAGGCTTGCCTATCTGTATTGCTGTAGCAGCTGTCTTTGGGACTATGCCCTTTCTATCCTTGTATGCATAATAGCGCTTTATCATATCAATGTCGGGACGACCTCCGTTCCAACATAGGCTCTTGTCTTCGAAAAGCCCATTTACCAATTCGTACAAGGTATTTGCTCCAGTCGAATTTACTATGATAAGTCTTGGGATTTTTTTAATCCAGCCCCACTCATACAATTCTATGAGTGTTTTTCCGCAGCTCGAACTGTTTCCCAGTGCGCCTCCTGGATAAACAATCCAATCTGGAGGATTCCAGTCTAGATACTCCATAATTCTGTATACAATAGTCTTCTGCCCCTCTAGTCTGAAAGGATTAACTGAATTAACTGTGTAACCTCCGTTTTCACGACAATACTTTAATGAAATGGAAAGAGCGTCATCAAAATTACCTGAAACTTGCATTACCTGAGCTCCAAACTGAAAGGCTTGGCCCAATTTTCCTGGAGCAATTTCCCCCTTAGGAACATACACATCGCACTCCATGTCTTCATTGGCAGCATACATAGCTGCAGAGGCAGATGTATTACCAGTGGAAGCACAGACGAGACGATTCACCTTTAACATTTTTGCATGAGTAAGAGCAGTGGCCATACCATTATCTTTGAAAGAACCGCTGGGATTATATCCTTCAGGTTGCAAGAGAAGAGTATGATAACTCATATTCGCATATTCTGCAACTTTTGTCATTTTGTAAGGTCTGGAAAGTCTTCCCTCTGCGCCATCCAGAGATACAAGTACGCTCGCACAAGATTCAAAATCTTCTGTGTCGACTCCTACGAAGTTTATTAAATCTCTAAAACGCCAAACACCACTCTCGTTATATATATTGCCACCATGGTTCCTGCGCTCGAAGAATTTAGTTATTAAGCGGGAAGGGGGCCTATTTTTGTATACTATGTCGAGTAGCCATCCACAAGGACATTGATAAATATCGTTGTAAATGTCATACTCCAACCCACATAAAATGTTCGCACATTTTTTGGCAGCCGGACCGTGCACAAAAATTATCGACAGCAGTTACTATTGAGTTTTTGCAACTGGGGATGAATAAACGCAGAGTTCAATGTTTTGCATTCATGCAGATGGGTACTGTTTATTTGCTGCATCATCCCGGTAACGAAGAACGTTGTAATGAGGTAAGCTAATTCTCTCACGGAGATGCCGCGATTGAATTACGGCTGGATAATTCTATCTAGTTTCTATGGCAAATTTTTCTTGGCTTTATCTACTGCCTTTAATAGGTGCTGTATTACGCCATCCATATCTTCCTCTCTAACCTCTGGAGTTACGGAACGCTTGAGGAGATTGTTGACCGTAGTGGAAATTTCGGAGCTAACTTCATCAAAGCTATCCACGTCACTGTATCCTTGTTGATATAGGCCTCTCAACTTTCTAGCATACATTTGCGTCTGCTCATTTAGTGCTACCAAATAGGTGTGATTGTTTACCTTTATCTTATCCTTGTTCATACCCACCCTTTCCTGGAATTGCTGTTTAAAAAACTTGCCGAATTTAAAAGCATGTGCATAACCAAACATGGCTCCGGCTTGCTAATAGTTATGAAATGAGTTTTAATTTTTTTGGCCTGATATTACGATTTGTAGTCATTAAGAATATCCCGATATCTAGCGTCTTTATAGCCAATATATCTCACGTACTCGCCATATGTCATATCCAGTGAACATTTGGAGCATTTTACACTACTAAAGTCATCGCTAAGTTCAGCTGGTCCCGGGCAGTCAGGACATTTTATCTTCATCTAGTTACCACAAGATAATTAGACCAAAATACTATAATAACAGTCAACAATTGTGAATTACTAGCATTGAGTTAGCGCGGACTATATCGCTGATACATATTATTATAAATTTGAACATGGCGATGTTATTACAGGTTTATTGTCATATCGCCTTGATTTGCTTAACTACTGGTTGGCGTGATTTACGAAATACGCGAAACCCGCAAATGCACTTGATTTCTGGTAATCGAGAAAGTTCTTCTATCGAAACAACTGTTCCGCATCGCATACATTCGTAAGTAACGGTTCCAAAAGAATGTGAGTCTGCCATGTCATGTCTATATCGAATCCAAATTTATTCCTTTTTGGATTGTGGTGTTGAATGTTAGTTTATTATGATCCTTTATACCTCAAGTACTTGTAAACATGATTTTTTTATCTAGGAGGACAGTTCTACGACATCGCTGTTTCACTGAACGGTTGTTCCGTCCTCATTTTACGTCGTAACTTATAATATACTTCTTTTCTATCAAGCAGCAACGCCGCCCTGCGGATTTATGGCTGGATTAGAGGAAGACAATCAATACTAAGTGGTTTAAATTGGGTGTTGAGCTTAAGGGTTGGGTTTTGTCAAAATGGTCTTCAGATATCGAGTTATTTGGTTATCGGTTTGATTCATGGCCAATATGTTTCTTACATCTCGCACAGTATCAATATCCATCATTAACCGGCTAACAAATAGAACTTTAGTTTTGACATTATTTCTAACTCCCCCAAGAACGTGCATTAGGTAACTGTTTGCATCATATGATGTACCAATTATGTTACATGGTTTTCTCAATAGCACATTTGAGCCATCAAATTTGTATGACGGACACAATACTACACAATTCTTATCGTCTAGCACAGATTTGCATACTATGCTTACATCTTCGGGAAGGATGAGCGGTAAGTCTATAGGCAGAATAAGCGAAGCATCAGCACAAGCGGTGACGCAAAATGTGTCGGCTAACTTAATGGCAGAGTTGACACCAGATTCTTTATCTTCTTCTAAAAATGTTGCTCCATACTCATGAGCTATTTTTTTAGTCCTTCTGTCAGAAGAAACTAGCAAAATCTTGTGAATGCCCGGTGTCTTTTTGAGAACGTAAATTGTCCTTTTAAGCAACATCCCTGATAACTTGATCCTCTCAGCCGTGCTGAGAAACGTCCCAAGTCGGGTCTTGGCATTATCAAAGTTTTTTACGGGAACTATAGCAAATATTTTCAAAGTATCAAGCTCTTGATATAAGACGAAAGTCTTCTCTCATCAGAACAGTTCTTCATAATAATATCAGTTTGAAACACATTCATATCTAAACCTCCTATTTTAGAAGCTAGGCTGGAGTCACTGGGATGTATTACAAAGTTCCCTACTATATCTGAGTAGAATGTTGCCACTCCCAATGCCGAAGTTGTCAATTTCAATGCTTTCATGTATTTAATTGCAGGTCCGCTAAGGGCCTGCCCCCCTATTAGTGGAGAGATTGCGACGACTTTTCTGCGTAGCTTTGTCAATTGCTCTCGTATTTCCTTTACTGCTAAAATAGGAT
>DATFBG010000073.1:0-7014 GCA_035253945.1 Nitrososphaeraceae archaeon
ATATATCATGTCTCACGTGATCAGATTGCCAAGTTTGTTGAGCCTATCGAAATTGCGCGTTTTTTCCACCATGAGATTAAGCAGGGCATGGTAGAAATGGGATATTCCATTGATTGGAGGCGCGAATTTACTACTATAGACACTGCCTATTCACAATTTATTTCATGGCAGTTCAGAAAGCTCCAAAGTAAAGGTCTAATTATTCAGGGTTCATATCCTGTAGCTTGGTGTCTAAACGACCAAAATGCCGTTAGTCAGCATGATACAGTTGGTGATCTTGAACCAGATTTTAATGAATATGTATTAGTCAAGTTTGAGCTAGAAGGAGGCTTTGTGAAAATTCCGACTGCAACCCTAAGACCAGAAACGATTTATGGCGTTACCAACTTGTGGATTAATCCTACTTCAAACTATGTGCGTACACAAGTTAATGACAGAAAAAATACGGACGGTAAAGAAGAGTGGATCGTTAGCGAACAGGCCATTAGAAAACTACAACACCTAAACTATGACATATCTATCCAGTCCACTATAAGAGGAAAGGATCTAGTTGGTAAGCGGGCCCTTGATCCCGTCAGACGTATTTTTGTTCCAATATATCCTGCCTCTTTTGTCGATCCTAATAGTGGCACGGGGGTAGTAATGTCTGTTCCAGCCCACGCCCCTTATGATTACCAGGCCCTAGAGGATTTAAGACGAGATATGCCTATGCAACACAAATTTGGGCTTTTGGACGTCGATGAGGTGAGACCCATAACTATAATTGATACAAGCGGCCCTTCACGAACAGAGGATAAATCTTCTTCTCACTCACCTACCTCAACTAGTGAACCAAATGACACTTTATCTCCAGCAGCACAGATAATAGGGAAACATGGAATAAAGAATCAATCCGATGCAAAGATGCAAATAGCGACTGAGGAACTATATTCTCTTGAATTCTATCACGGGAAAATGCTAGAAAATACAGGAAGGCTAGCAGGCATAAATGTATCCAAAGCAAAAGAGATCATAAAAAAAGAGTTAATTGAGTCTCGAACGGCAGATTTGATGTTTGAACTAGTAGACAGTTCTATCAGATGTAGATGCGGTTCAGTTTGTGTTGTCAAAATATTGAAAGATCAATGGTTCTTAAATTATGCACATGAGCAATGGAAAAAGCTAGCACACCAGTGCATAGGCGAAATGGACATAGTTCCAGAAGACATAAGGCAGGAGTTCAATTATGTTATAGATTGGTTAAGGGAGAGAGCATGTGCGAGAAGGTCCGGTCTGGGAACTAGAATACCGTGGGATAAAAAATGGCTTATTGAAAGCCTTTCTGATTCTGTTATCTATATGGCATATTATATACTTGCTAAATATATCAATGATAACTCCATTGCAGAATTGCACAACAATTATGATCATCTTAAAGACTCATTTTTTGACTACGTGTTTTTAGGAAGTGGTGACTCTAATATGGTTGCCAAAGATTGTAATCTGGATCCATCGTTGCTGGAGAAAATGAGAAATGAATTCTGTTACTTTTATCCATTGGATTCAAGACATTCGGGAAGGGACTTGGTTCCAAATCATCTTACATTCTTTATATTCAATCACGTAGCAATTTTTGAGAGAAAGGACTGGCCTAGGCAAATTGTGGTAAATGGCTCTATATTAATGGAAGGAAAAAAGATGTCAAAATCTCTCGGAAATATTATTCCACTGCGTGATGCAATTAGGGAATATGGTTCTGATTCTATTCGCTTGGCAATGTTAAGTTCCGCCGAGATTCTACAGGATGCCAATTTTTCGTTTGATAGTGTCAGAGGAATTCGTTCCAAGTTATGTGAGATTTACGAGTCAGCCATTGAGTACTCCACTGTCAATAAGTTTCACGAAATAGCTCTAACAGTAAAAAAAACTGAGTTGGAAGACCGATGGCTGATTAGCAGACTGCAGAGAGTAATAATCGACACCACAAAGTTAATGGATAAGTTAAAGGCCAGGGAAGCATTGCATAATATATTGTATATTTTAGATCAGGATTTAAGTTGGTATAAGCGCAGACTTAGATCAAAAAATCGTGAACACTCGCCACATGCGGCATCTATTATGACTGCATTCATTAGTACTCGTATCAGGTTGCTTGCGCCTTTTGCCCCTTTTCTGTGTGAAGAGGCTTGGGAAAAGATGGTAAGACACACAAAGCCTCGATCCTTGCCATCAGCTTCTATTCAATTTGCAGGATGGCCAGAGGCAAATCTTGATGAAGATCCGGTTGCAGAGGAGTCAGAGCTATTAATTATGAATCTATTATCCGATATTCAAAACATACTCAGAGTAACTAAGTTAACGCCAAATAGAATTTATATTTATACTTGTGCACAGTGGAAACGGAGAATATATCAAAAGATTCTTACAATAATATTGATTGAAAACAAAGCAAGCTTCGGAGAAATTATGAAGATCCTAAACAAAGATGTACAAACAGCAATAACAGTAAGAAAAAATGTGGGTTTGATTAGAAGGCTAATTGAAGATATTCTATCGATTCCAGTTGAAGTAAGACATAGGCGGCTTAATATAGGGGAATCCTTTGACGAAGCCTACCCAATCCGCGATGCCGCAGAATTGTTATCTACTGAGAGCACAGACCACTTAGTTGAGATACAGGTGTATCCTGAAGTGGATGAGAATGACAAAGGGAAAGTGCAGGGGGGAACCAAATATACGGATAGAGGCTTTGACGTTCAGCATGAGAACTATGATCCCAAGTCAAGGGCAAATCATTCCAGGCCTTTTAAACCGGCAGTATACATAGAGTAGCAGTATATGCCCAAATTTTTTTAGGATTTCAAACCTGTTCTTTTATTCCGTCTAGCGCGAGCAATGGAAGACATAATATATATCAAAAAGCCACCAATTGCCATTATTAATCCATAGAGGGAAAAGGCTCCTCTATCGAAATAGCTACCGAGACCGACCATTAGTGCTCCTATTAACAACAACAATAATCCAGCACGGGCAGACGCTGGTATAGTAATTTTTCTGGACGGGGACGACGAAGTAGCCACTAATTGTTACCTAATCGTATCTGGTTCTTAAAATCTTTCATAGTAAGTCAATATTTTTATTGCTACAACGGTATCTAATTACTGCTATATGAAAATTGCCGTCCTCGGTATTGGGGTTGCAGGCGCATATCTTATGAACAGGCTCAGTCAAGCTCATGACGACATCGTGATAGGGTTTGAAAGGATGTCTGAAGCGCAACACGATGCTGTATGCGCCTGGGCAACGTGTAAGAATGTGATGTCAGGTTTAGCTAAAAACTGTGGTTTAAACTTTGATGATTATGTAATGCATAGCGGAAAATACATGAGAGTGAGTCTAGACAATATTCATACTACAGACAATAGCGAAAACTACATAGATATTAAACTAAATGGTATGGTTATCTACGATAAGATAAAGTTAATTCAAGATATGATAAAGGGTACCAAGATTGAATTTGGCAAGGTGCCCAAGAAAGAGAACCTCGAGGCGGATTTTGATATTATTATTGACTCTACTGGATTTCATCGTAATTACCTCCCGAAACCAAAAGACGAATTCTGGATCCCATGTATTCAGTATAAGGTAAAGTACGATATAGGCAAGGAGCCATTTAGTGATTTTTACCTCAAGGCTTTTCCTTCGATGGCAGGTTATTTTTGGTACTTTCCTCTTGGAAATGGGTACGCTCATATCGGAGCAGGGGATTTTGAACGCAAGCTGAATAATAAGTTCGTCGATGACTTTCTGAGTCGATATAAGTGTCAGATTATAAAAAAAGTCGGGCGACCTGTCAGAATCAGCCCACCCAAGAACTGCGAACCATTTACCGACGGCAAGAAGGTCATTGGGGTAGGCGAGTCCATCGGAACAGTTTATCCTCTGCTCGGAGAAGGAATAATTCCTGCAACGTGGTGCGCCGATATATTGGTTCAACATATGTATGACAGAGAAAAATATCGACAAGAGGTATTGAAAAAGTTTGAAGTGTACTCAACAGTATTCAATTTTATCCGATCGAAAATAAAGCATAAATTTAATTTTCTCAAATATTCGTACGACTTGCTAACGATCTATAACCACATGAAACGGGAAGAAAGCCGTTACGGGATGAAGGTCAAAATAGCAGATATGATCAAAGTATCAAAAATCTAGGTGTGATTTGACGATTACACAAGAAAAAGTTTGAGCTAGAAGTCATTTCATTTCACTGCCGCTCACTATTCACAATAATTATAAGATAGGTTCGGGAAATGATCTTAATGAGCAAGGGAATGAATCCCCAGCATAGTAGTGCCATTGAACAAAGGATTAACGAAATGGTTCAGCAATCTAGGATACTTGAAGCATATATGAATGACATAGTTACTAAGGAAGCTACTGCATCAAGATTAATAGAAGAGGCTCGACTTGCCGCATCAGCATTACATAACTTGGCAGCTGGAGACCAGGCAGAATCATTGGTGCCTGTTGGGATCGGAATATATATGAAGGCGTTGATTCCTCCTGTAGATAAACTCCTGGTGAACGTCGGAGCCGGCGTGACTGTAGAAAAGAGCAGACAGGATGCGATAAACTATATTGAGTCAAGGATTAAAGAGTTTGAAGTCGCTTCACGACAACTTGCAGAACAGAAAAACCAAATAGAATTGCGAATGACTCAGATTCAAGAACAGCTAAATCAGATGCTGCAGCAATCCTCTGGAGCGCAACAGAGTGTCACAGGATCTGGCTCGCCCACAAGTTAGAAGTTACAGTAATCCTTAATCTGTGATGATCACAATGCACAATAATACTCAACCGTTATTAATGATACCAATTTTATATCGAGAATTAGGTAAATGTTTGACCAACTTAGGAAAGCGCTTTCGAAAGCTACAAGAAGTATAGTTCAAAAAGAACTAACTGAAAAAGATATTAACAATATCTTTTCCGACCTGGAACTTGATCTATTGCAAAGTGACATCGCTCAGGCAGTTATTGACCACCTTTTTGTAAAATTAAGATCGGATCTGGTTGGCATGAAGCTTGAGAAGGAACAAAATGCAGAGGACATTATCAGTACTAATTTCCGAAATGCTATTGTTGAACTATTCTTAACAGCAGGAGAAATTGATCTTCTGCAAAAGATTAAAGAAAAGAAGGAGAGGAAAATAGGGCCCTTTGTCATTGCCTTTCTTGGTATTAACGGGACTGGCAAAACTACGACTGTAGCAAAAGTAGCTCATCTTCTGCGCAAGAATAACTTATCTGTCGTGCTAGCCGCAGGTGATACACATCGTGCCGGCGCAATAGAGCAGCTCTCTCGACATGCTGACAGGTTGTCTCTTAAAGTGGTGGCTCAGAGGTATGGGGCGGACCCCTCTGCGGTTGGGAGAGACGCAATAGATTACGCCAAAAAGCACTATATTGATGCTGTTTTGGTTGATACAGCAGGTCGAATGCAAACCGCCAAGAATCTCATGGACGAGATTAATAAAATCGTAAGGGTAGTAAAACCAGATATCAAATTATTTGTAGGTGATGCCTTGGCGGGAAATGACACGATAAATCAGGCTAGAGATTTTTTTCAATATACTAATTTTGACGGGGCAATACTTACGAAAGTAGACGCTGATGCAAAGGGAGGGGCTGCAATTTCTATTGTATATATTACATCAAAACCAATAATTTATCTAGGTATAGGTCAGGGCTACGATGATATAGTACCTTTTGATGCTAAGAGATTCCTTGATTCCATTTTTAGAGATACTTCGCTAGTTAATTCCCGTACCTACATTCCTTACACTCTCAATAAGTATACTTCGCCAGTAGATACCATTTTTGAGGATAATAAGGAGTTGGAAAAGGAGAGGGCACAACAAGAATTACCTGAGGAGGGAATTTTATCTATGGAAACGTATGAATCTACCAAATTGGGCGATCCACAAATGGAAAAAGAAAGACTAAATGATAGTCAGGTTGGGCAGACTAGATCTATGACCTCTCCAACTTCAGAAAATACCTCAATTGCCCTAGATACTTCACTCCACAAGGACCTGTCTAATGAAGACGGGAAACATATAATTGAAGAGTCGAAAATCAAAATTAGCTCCGAAGAAAAAAACAAGAAAACCAAGTTCGGAGGACTATTCGATAGATGGAAAAAGGGCAAGAATGACCGAAGACCTGACCAAACAAGTGAGGTCATCCATAAGAAGGACAGAGAAAAAGAAATTGTGAGTGCAACCGAGCAATCAGATTATGAAAAGAAAGCCAAAAAAAATGATATCTCCAACAATATTAAGCTTCAAGACCAACAAGAAAATAAAAAGAGAGATGATAATGAGAACGAAGACAAAGATGACGGAGACGTAGTGTACCTTTCAAATGAAGACATTGAAGACATGCTTAAGTAACAAAAACATTCTTAGTTTACTGGATGTAAATTCAAACGAAATTCTTTCAATTCTCCAACTAGCGGAAGAATTGAAGAAGGAGATAAAAAGAAAGAACAAGTGGTCCAGCCGAGTGCTTGAAGGTAAAGTTTTAGGCATGCTCTTTCTAAAACCTTCGACTAGAACGAGAGTCAGCTTCGAAGTTGGGATGTATCAAATGGGGGGAAATGCAGTTTATATGGATTCAAGCAATATGCAGCTGGCCCGTGGAGAATCGATTGAAGATACAGCGAGAACATTATCCATATACTTAAACTGTATCGTAGCAAGAGTCTATGACCATAGCGATTTGAAAAAACTAACTGTTGCTTCAATTCCTGTAATAAATGGACTATCCGATACCTTTCATCCCTGTCAAATTCTTGCGGATCTAATGACGGTTAAAGAACATAAGAAAAAGCTGAAGGGTACTAATATAGCATGGATAGGGGATGGAAATAACGTTTGTAACGATTTATTGATAGGTTGTGCCAAGACTGGAGTTAATGTAAAAGTGGCATGTCCGAAAGGCTACGAGCCACCGAAATGGATAGTATCA
>DATFBG010000074.1:0-2594 GCA_035253945.1 Nitrososphaeraceae archaeon
TATCCTTAGTTAGTTGGTTTATCCTAATTGGAGATAACCCCAATGATCCAAGTTCCCCCATAAGATATGATCGCTCATGAGCTTCTGTAGGCAAATGAATTTTGGACATAGTAGTGTATTGATGAACTACTATATACATGAAATAATAGATTGTTTAGAGTAGCGACGCCATATAGCGCACGAACACAGCCTAATTAATTAACGACTAGAAAATGGATTACTACCTCAAGCCTGACAATCTAAGACGATTGTTACTTCTCTTTTCTTGTTTTTCTTATCGGATAGGACATGCTACATAATAGCAAATCAAACCTCCTGTAAGCATCGATATGCAGCAGGAATCAGGACTGCAATGCTCATAATACAATAGACGATATTGCGACAGAGGCTAGAATAAGAATATGGTATATGAATTACAAGAACCAACTCTGCACGACTAGATGTGCATTCTTAATGGTTACCGCTTTAGCTATTGCAACGTGATTGTACTAGCCATAATATTGACAATCGAAGTTAGCTACGCAGTTGTACAACACTTTAGCGGGCTTGCATGTATAGTCGCATTGCTTATAATAGATGGATAAGAATGAAATACAGAAGTAGAACAGAACTTGCTTCTAACATTTTAGAAGCAGCAAACGGTGGCGCTACCAAGACTAAGATTATGTATAAGGCATTTCTTTCATATTCCCAATTAAAAGAGTACTTAGCAATGTTGACTCAAAATGGCCTCATGGCACGTGACGTCGAGGGAGAGATGTATCGGACTACAAGCAATGGGATTAAGTTCCTTGAAACCTCTAGAGAGCTGGGCGGGTTACTTATACCACGCGCTCCAAAAATGGGTTGACACGACATGTTTGATGATGATGCAGAAAATCTTCAGCCGCCATCCGCCTCTCCAAGATGTGGCAGGACAACCAAGTTTCGCGGAAGGTGTGAATGCGAACAGATATTATGGTAGCATTTAAAATCAAGGGTATAAAGCATCTGATCAGTTGGCTCTACTGCGGGCAATGGATTGATGCCTAATTATGCTCTTTAATTTAGTAATTCCATAGCCAGATTTAGATGATATAAGTACGGGATTTGATGCTCCTAAAAACTCGGATACTTTCTTTGCCATCTCTTGTGAATTAAGCCTGTCACACTTGGTAAAAACTATCAGGATCTTCGACTTGTCTACCTTTAGCTGCTCAAGTATTTCCCTGCAAGCTGCGTGTTTTATTCTAACATCTTGTAAATCCTCTGATGCGTCGATCAAAAGCAAAATTAGGTCTGCTGCAAGTGATTCTTCCAATGTTGACTTGAACGCGTCTATCATGTATGTCGGAAGCCTGCTAATAAAGCCAACAGTATCTGTGAGCAGGACTTCTTTAGCATCTATTTTCAATAGTCTAGTAGTTGTGGACAGTGTCGTAAACAGGCTGGCAGATGTTTCTTTGTGTTCTGAGGTAAGCAAGTTGAACAGAGTAGTCTTTCCAGAACTCGTATAGCCAACCAGCGAAACAACAGGCATGTCATTCTTTATTCTCTGCTGATGGTATAATTCACGTTTTCGGTGAGCGTCATTTAATTTCTCTTTGATAAATGAAATACGTCTTTTTAAATCGCGGAATTTTACATCCACTACATATTCTCCCATACCCCCTTTACCAGCGCGCTCACCGCCGGAAGTCAACTTAGCATTTTCCCTGACCCGAGGCATTTCGTATTGGATTTCAGCCAATTCAATCTGCAGTTTTGCCTCTGTTGTAGTAGCCCTGGTATAAAATATGTCAAGTATTAGGCGTTCTCTGTCGATTACTTGTACTCCGGTAAGCTTTTCAAGATTATATATCTGCCTTGATGTAAGGTGCTCATCAACTACTATCTGCTCTGCTTTGGATTCTCTAACAAATTCCTTTATCTGTTCAGCTTTTCCTGAGCCAATTCCATAGTGTGAATGATTCAGGTATTTTTGACTAAACACTTCAACAATTGAGCGATCTGATGAATCTACAAGGCTTTTTGCTTCTTCTACTGCGAAAGCATGAGGATAAGTTACAAGAACTGCAGGTGTCTTTGATTTGTAGCTCGAAGAGGAAGATGACAATTTCTTATGACCAATCCATATATTCTTCCGTAATGTACTGATTTTTGTGTCCTCTTGAACAAGTGTGAGACATGTCGGAGCTTGTGGCAGACGATTTAAAGTCGTCAGTACTGCCTTCAGGCACGTAAACTCCTGGAAATACCTCCCCGCAGCTTTTGCATTTTAACATCAACATTGGCATCTACAACAACATCTCCTGCATCATCAGTCGTTTTGATATCTTCCACCTTGCAATAAGTGAAGTTATTTGATTAAATATCATAATAATCATTGATAACTACTCATTCATGCGTTATAAGCCTTGGAACGGTATTCTTCTAATGCCAGTCTTCTTTCTTGGCGATGACTGTCTTTGCTTTAGTCAATATACTATATTCTGAAATTTTCTATCATAAATTCCAACGTCGCCCGTCAAATTCTTTGGTTTCCATCACGGCTATTGGCACTTTTAAAGATTTACTTCAAGTTCTAGAACATAAACTAGGTTAATTTGCAGTAT
>DATFBG010000075.1:0-5458 GCA_035253945.1 Nitrososphaeraceae archaeon
GCTTGTACGCCTGCAGCTTCGCGAGAGGAGCGCGCGACACCGCCCAAAGCATCACGTCATGGTTGGCCAGGTGGACGACGAAGCCGTTGAAGCCATCCGCGATCGCTGAGCAGGACGGACAGCCCGCCGTGTAGTCGGGCCCGAACATGAAGTGGTAGACTAGAAGCTGCGAGCGCCCTCTGAAGAGGTCTGCCAGCGAGGCGCTCCCCTCGTCGGTCTCGAATCGGTACTCCTTGTCGACCCGGACCCACGGCAGCTCCTGACGTCGTCGCCGCGCCAGCTCGTCGCTGCGCCGCGTTAGCTCCTTCTCCTCCTTGAGCAACCCGAGCCGGGCTGCAAGCCACTCTTCACGTGTCCCTGTCATGTGCTTCGTCATCGCCCTTCTCTCCCTTCGGACTGCACACTGTAGATTGAGTAGACTTTACCGTTACCTCTCTGCTCAGCCGATACGAGCTTCAGGTGCTTTCTTTCGGTCACGTCCTTGAATAAAGCCTTCCCACCGCCCAAGAGGACAGGGCTGACCATCAGACGAATTTCGTCTACCAATCCATGGTTAATTAAAGCAGACACTAAGATTGCGCCCCCAACTGCATAGATGTCCTTACCGGTTTTCTGTTTAAGCTCACGAACTTCTTCCAGATCTGATACGACGCCTGTATTCTTCCAATTGACATTTAGCGGCTTGCGCGAGACGACGATATGAGGCGTCCTCGCAGCCCAATTCGCATAGGCGACCTCTCCAGGCGTGGGCTCTTTCCCACTGAAAGGCAATTTGTCTTTGGGGTTTAAAGCAGCCGCCGTCCAGTATTGCTCATAAGTGGAATACATCCCGCTTCCCAAGACGGCGAGATCAACCCGATCGAGCAGATCATATTCGTCCTCCCAGCTTTCTACCCAGTCTTTTCTTCCCTCTGGGTCTTCGATATATCCGTCAACTGTTATTTGCATGGCTGAAATTACTCTTCTCAAATGTTTTCTACGACTTCAAACCATAGCCCGGCGTAAAAGGCGTTACTCCCCAAAGGGAGGATCATTGATTAGAGAATGTATGAAAGAAAATACTTGGAGGTATGACTAATAAGAGGTTATCGAACGTTCTGGGATGGATTGTTTTTGTTATCATGCTAGATATCTAGAAGATTGATCAATATATCTAGAAGTTAATGGTTTCTCAATATTAAGATGGTGACTCCTCCTCCCCCATGTCCATAGCTTGGGAAAATACAATTGAAACACAGGAATACTCTGCAGATTCCAACATTAATAATAAGATAAAGGAGGCTGTAGCCGGCCTACATCAAAAATGCACACGAGATTTGTTCTTGGAGTTTGCAACCGATCATGACAGAGAGTCGGTCGCTGACTTTATCCGTGATGCCGTGCAGAAGGAAGACGCTCCAATTATAACTAAAAAGGCTTATTTGCTTGCTCTTGCTCGGGTAGCTAAGCATTATAATCCAAGGATATTAGAAGAGCTAACTTCTAAAGACTTAAACCAATACCTAGAAGACACCGTTAAGAATCAAAGAAGGGGAAAGAAGAGAACGATAGAAGTAGACTCTAAGCAGAGTTGAATCAGTACATGGAAGGCATATGCTTACCCGCTTTCCAAATTTTACAAATGGAAAGCCTTCCCGGACATGATACCGGAGGAGCGCAAGCATATGCCAAGAGAGAAATTGCCCCCTGTCGTAAGAGGTTTAGCAATCCCTAGAAAGAAGGGAAAAAAGAAAACTCCAGTCGAAAAGCAAGACATTGGGGAAGACAAAGATGTAGCTATCTTTCTTAAATACTGCAGAGAACCCAAGACATAGGTTCTATCATGTTTTAGCATTTGAAACGTCTGGAAGGCCGGGTGAATTGCTATCATTAAAGATAAAAGATATTGCTGACAACATCCAAATTGACGAAAACGGCAAATTATGTGCTATATTCAAGATTGGTGAATATGGTAAGAAAAAAGAAAGTAGAGATGTCGGCATAACAGAGTTAACGCTTCAATATTATCAGAGATATTTGAGCACATCTCACCCAGATCCGACAAACAAAAAAGCATTCTTGTTTGTCTCCAAGGAGCGGAGCGCTATGTCTCGCAACTTTCCAATATCTGACGATGGTTTGAGAGCAGATTATGTTGCCTTTAGGGATAAGACTATTCCTAAATTGTTAAAGAGGCCCGACATACCAGATGAAGACAAAAAATACCTGCGATTCCTAAAAGACACAAAGAAGTGGCATCCCTATATTATGCGCCACTCATCCCTTGATAAGCTGGCTCATGCGCCAAATATCAATGATTATGAATTTCGGCGCCATGCTGGATGGACAAAAACAAGTGACATGATAGAGGTTTAGACACATGACTTAAATTCAGATGATAGTGCAAAAAGCGTTCTGGAGTTTTATGGCGTTAATCTAAAAAATGCTGATAAGAAAAAGCGCAATGAAAAGTTGCAACAAGAAATGGTGGGGCCTCATTGCCCATTCTGCCATAATGCAAATATTCCTGGCACTCAATTTTGTGGTTCTTGTCAGCGGCCAGTAGCTCCGATATCTTATGATTCGATAGTGAAAGAAAGTGAGCAAAGAACAAAAGAGATTGAGGTTGTCAAAATGGAGGCTGAGAATACTAAGAAGGAGCTCGAAGAACTAAAAGCAAGACTAGTCCAATCTGAGCAATTGAAGATTGAGTTTGAAGGTATAAAAAGAAAACAAATGGAAGCTGATGAAGAGCGGCAAAAAACAACAGAATATTTCGATAGACTGGATCAATATGAAGAGAAGATGGAACGTATGTATGAAGAATTTTTACGAAGAGTAGAAAAAGGAACAGACGACGAATGGCTACGAAAATTAAAACTAGAAGATCCACCAGAACGGTAAAAAATAAGTAAAAATCCTAAATAGTAGCGCTTCTAACATATACAACTGAGTTATAACCTACTCGCTCGGGTGTACAACAACCAATGATACAAGCAGTTGGGGCGCGCTGCTGCGCTACTTCTTCTGTAGATGTATACGCTCTCGTTCGTGTTATATCTCCACTGCAGCGCGCCTCACAACTTGTTTTCCTTCTTATCTATCATCATCATGAGCTCAACTTCTGACATGATTTCCTTGAGCTCCTTGTAATGATGAAACAGAATCGAAATAACGATAGGCAGAAGCGGTACTAACTGACATGAATTAGAGCAGGCTGAAATATACAATCTAGGAATGTCCCACATCTCATCGAACTGCTTTTTCTCTGATTTATCTAAGGCATTGCGAAATGGTTTCCATCCCGCTTTCTCCATTGCAAGAGTAATTCTGAATGATGGTATTGTCCTGCCCACATTATCGTTAAGGTTTAAGGCCTGCATAAATGGGAGCTAGCACTGAAGGGGGAGAGAGGTAAAGAAGAGAGCGCTAGACATTATGTGGCAAACATTGCACAATACCAATGTTTTTCTCCTCCTCAATGCGTAGTGGATGGGTTTCAATTCAGATATCAGGAGCAATTTATCTTTATTATGTGGTATTGACAAGTTTACATAGATAGCAAAATAATGACTGGTAATAATACTTCTGCTTCTTCTTCATCATCAACAACAACAAGAAAACAACCAATGTTTCAAAAGCAACACCATGACGCGATTACGGAGCTAATAGGTCAAAAAATTGTGTATGGTATAGTGGATGAGGAGGACTATAGTATAATTGAAGCATTTGCAGAGATGTTTGCAGAAGATAATCCAACGATGTTTGACAAAGATAAGTTTAGAGATGCAGTGTATGATGCACACAGCAAAAGAAGGAAGGAGTAGTAGTAAAGAACGCTGAGGAAGAAGAAAGTGAGAAATGACTAACCAACAACAGCTCGCCAGATATCACATGATCTTTTTTCTGGTTGCAATCGCATACCTCGTGATACTTTACAAAAGTTGCGAAGAGATGTAGAACGAAAGTAGTGGACTATGTGCAGCCTGTTATGAGCCATTTATGAAATCTTGATGCAACTGTTTAAGAAATTTTCAATTATTTTGTCGCCTTGATTACTAAGCTTATCTGCTACTTCTTCCCACAGATTAGAGTCAAAAGTCCACAGTTCAGTCAAAGTCTTATCTGTGGTAAGACGTTCCCACTTTTTCTTAATATCATCTGAGAAATCATCTATCAGGTTATTATTTGACAAATACTTGTTAATCTCGATTAACAAAGACGCTAACTTAACCTTCTCATCGGGACTACGATCTTTATGTAAATAAAATGACGAAGCAAATGTAAGTCGAACTAAAACACGCTCATAATCCTCCCATGCCTTTATAATATTTTCTTCAGATTTATAGCTTCTGAGCAATGTATATACTTTAAAAACATCAGTCAAGATTTTATTCGCAACTTCATTTACGGCTTCTTTTTCAGCAGGAGTGGATATAGTTTTCTCCCTGAGATAGATGAAATATGACGGACCTAATGCAGAGCCACAGATTTCAGCCATTTTTGATACTATATCCACCTTGATCTCTAGCTCTTTCTTGCGATTCTCCGCCTCGATCTTAGCTTTCTCTTGCGACTCTCCCACCTTTTAATGGACAAAGGTATTAGTGCGCCTGTAATACCCGCACCTACCAGCAGGAGAAAAAGTGGATGAACCAATATTTCCCCAAAGGTCGCCATTTCTGCAAAGTTAGAAGAGCATATTATTTAACCAAATTGGTAACAACGCTTCTAAGGGACTGGACAGCTTTTCCTCTCCGATGGTATCTGTTCTGGAGTCTGGGAGTTTTGGAAAGAATGAGCATCACAAAGAGAGATGATGTATGTGAGCAAGAACGTGACAGAATTGCTGAGCAAGTAATCAACAACATATCATCATTCTCCAGTGCTCTTTTGCAACTATTATGATAGGCGGCACCAGCTCAGGAAGAATTAACGCTAGTTATAATCTAGCAGGGCTTAAAAGGCTAAAGATAAAATTATTTCCGCATGACTTCAACTTGCTACAAGTGCTTCTATACCTATGTATTATTCATACTCATACATGACCTTCTTACCTTGAATTCTAGCCGTTCTGAACGCGCATGAACAACTCCTACTTGACAAAGGAAGCAAATTGAAGCTACAGATGTAAAAAACCTGTAGGTAATTGATTTTTTCATATAATATATTTGATCATATTATGTACCAAGATTAGTTTACAAACAACCCAGCTCGCAGCAGCGATTGATATACATAATCTTTAAAGCTCTAGCAGTAGAACCCGATTACAATCCGGAATCCAATCCCGACGGGCCCGCTAATCACAAAAAAACCATTGAGTGACCCTCATTTCGCCCTTGCCTTCTGTCGCCGATTTTTACTCATCTTCTGATTCTTATTTTTCTTCGCTACTGGCGGAAGTGAGTCCTCTAACTTTTGCTTTTTGCCAAATTCAATTTCAAGTATTCCATTCACATAATTTGACTTTAGAGTATCA
>DATFBG010000076.1:0-5472 GCA_035253945.1 Nitrososphaeraceae archaeon
TTGTCTGTCGCTAGCAACACTCTCTTTGCAGCTCTTCAGGGTTTCAATTACTATGTCAGATCCTGCCACGTATTTGAAATTTTTACACAAAGTTTTCGTTATTATTCCAGAACCAACCCCGATATCTAATGCCAAGTTCCCTTGATATTCCTTTATACAATTAGCCAAAAGAATAGAATCGTCAGAGGGTAAGTACAATTACAGAGTTAGTATTATTACTTGCATGAAATAAATGATCTTAACATGATATCCGGTCGCAGAATGGCCTTTTAATAAAGCTTAAAATTATCGTACATTAATAAAACCTAACTAATAAAACCTCAATCATGTCGATATTATTACCATATCCTATCGTACAGTCGGTATGTGTTAGACATCTCTTGCCCATTTATCGAGTTTTTATTATAAGTCTATTTTGAAACAATATATTTCAACGACTCAGCTAGGGATACTAAATCCTGTGGAGTTAACTGGTCAATTCTCTTGTTATTCAAATTGAGATCACTTGAGAGGTTAGTACCAAAGGTCTTTGCTACCGAAGAAGCCTTCTTATTTCTAAAGGAGAAAATATAATTCAGAGTTTTCAATGTATGAATGTCTATACAATTATCCTTATAGGGTGTCAACCTGACAACTTGCGAGTCGATTTGGGGCCTAGGTAAAAACGACTTTCTATTTACTTCAATAAGACTGTCTATTCTGAAACAATACTGGCATATAACAGATACCGAACGATAATTCGTTTCTCCTGGTCTTGCTTTCAATTTATTGACAAATTCTTTTTGAAACATAACTATGGCCCTCCCGAACTTCCGGAGTGCTAACCACTCAATAGCGTCTTTACTTCTAGAGTAGGGTAAATTGGATACAAACACGTGGAAGTCGACATTTTTAATCTTGAAAATATTCGCATTTATGAGTAGCAGATTGGACAAATCAGAAAGATAACTCAATGCTCGTACATATAGAGCCTTGTCTATCTCAAAGGATATTACCGTTTTAGCTTGTTTACAAAGCTCTTGCGTTAATATACCTTCTCCGGTACCCGCCTCACAAACCACTTCCTCCTTATTAATTTGGGATAACTCTATAATTTCTTTCAGGATTCTTTTATCTATTAGATGATGTTGGCCAAGGGCTCGGATTTTTGACCAGCTCATTCCTTTATTTTATATTTTATTTTCTGACAAATAGATTCATTCTTGCTTGACCCGCTATTTCATCTATAATGCGTTTAACTATTAGCTTGGCTGGTTCGCGGAGTCCTACTCTAGATTGAAGATCGACAAAAGACTCAAACCGCTTTTTCTCACGCTGCTTTATTATATTCAACATATATGTCTTACCAATGCCGGGAATCAATTCCAGTGCATGAATTCTGGGCGTTACAGGTTGGGCATTATTAATGTAATCCACAAAGCGCTTTTCGTTCCGCAGAACTATCCTTTCTACAATGGTAGGCAGATCATTTTTTGCCGATTGTGATATATCATCATATTCGAGCCTTCCCAAGACGCTTATAACTTTGTCACGGCCCTCCCGACCAATGTATACCCGCTCACCTACCTCGAAGTTCATATTCTGAACTCCGAGCAGTTCAAGCAAAGTCAAATGTTCTTCTCCGATACCTTGGATTATTAGCCCTTCTCTACCTCTAACTGTAGCCGATTTGCCCCGTTGAGTGTAATCTAAAACATAGGCATATTCTTCGTATTTGCGAGGAGATTGTTGTTGCATATCGGGAGAGTAACGGGAAGTGCTAGCGCTGGCAGCAGTACCCCTACCACCACGGTAGTTAGAATAAGAAGGTGCTGACAATACCAGTTCGTCCCATACTAACATAGCAATTAGCTTTTTATTTAACTTTCATGGCCTGTTTTGAGGATATCTAGCATCTTTTCTAGAATCTCAGTCAATATAAGCTTCTTCCAGCCATATGTGAATGCCCTGAGTTCTTCAATAGAAGTCGGCATCACATTAACAATCTCTGCGGCTTCTTCAGGCTTCAAGTCACACTCTTCTACAAGCCGCCTTACCATTTTTTCAGCAGATTCTGAATCTGTCTTGGCAAATTTACTAACGTAATCGTAAGTCCATCTTTGGATCTGATCCATCTCGTCTGGTTTGACCGCTTCCAGTATCTTCTTGACCTGCGGAAGGGTAATAACCTCTTTTTCCGTAATATCGGTCAATTTTCAACCTCTTGTGCTTCCTCGCTACCTTTTTCTGTTCCTAGGGATACTAGTGGTTTAATGTGACTAAATTTTACTTGCAAAATCTTTTCTTTTCCCCCTAACATCACGGAGATCTTTAGAATTCTTCTGCCAACTTCTTTTATCACACCTATTCTTCCTTGAAATCTTCTATGTGGGATAGTTGTGTGCTCTCTTGGGTCAATATCTACCACAACCTTATCGCCTATATGATAATCAACAAGAAGATATGATACTCCTCGAACAGCATTTCTTTTTGTCATAACAGATCGTGATTTTCTTCTTGACCCGTGGGAACTAGGCATAAGAAATGACTGATTTAGCCTTAATTTAATATTATCTAAACTAGTACAATTAGTTTAGATCATTAGCACTAACATGATGCATTTTTTGTACTAGACAGGGTCTTCGACTCCACTTTCGGCCAATGTAAAAAGCACCTCTCTTTCAGGATGATAAGGACTATCCACCATCCTAGCGATCCTATTCTTACCTGATCTTTTTAGATACACTCTGTATGTACTTGTATGCGCTACTACATGCCCACCTATAGGTCTTAAGGCATCCCCAAAAATTGAATCAGGAGAAGATTGAATCTGGTTCGTTGCCACAACAGCAACACCATAGGTCTCCGCTATTCTCAATAATATATGCATGAATTTGTTCAGCTTTTGTTGTCTTTCTGACAAACTTGCACGTCCAAGAAATTCAGCTCTGTAGTGGGCAACTGCTGAATCGACTATGACTAATTTGATACCGTTTGTGTCAATAACTGGGCCTGTTTGTTCAATGATAAGCTCTTGATGCGCACTGTTGTACGCTTTAGCCACAAGGATATTGTCAAGTATCGTGTCTGCATCTAAGTCCCTTGCACGTGCAATCGAGACTATTCTTTCAGGGCGAAAAGTATTTTCAGTGTCAATGTACAATGCTCCTGCGTTTAAACCTCCCAGCTGCTTGTCTAATTTGACAGTTACACATAGAGTATGGCAAAGCTGAGTCTTCCCCGTACCATACTCACCATAGATCTCAGTAATTGCTCTTGTTTCTATTCCTCCCCCGAAGAGGTCATCAAGATTCTTGGAACCAGTAGATATACGCTCTTCATTCTTTCTCTTTTCATACAGGGCAGTTGCTTTAGTAAAGCTCTTCTCAATAATTCCCATCTCTTCAAGTTTCGATCTTGCTTTGTTGCATAAGTATACAGATTTGTCTATTTGCATACCAGTTGCCTCGGAAACGTCAACAGGCCCTCTTACCACCAGATCCTTGATCGATTTGAATCCTGCTTGTTCAAGATATCCCTTTGTGGTGGGACCAATATCGTCAAGGGTATCCAGCACCAATTCACTACTGTCTGAATAATCAGGCCTCTCTTCAGGCTCAGCGTCGTCATCTTCTCCCAATACCATTACCCAAGTATAACGGCTAATAATTAGTTTTTAGATTATTCCAGTAAGGATCGTATTGATTTTGCTACTTTGGGGCAACTTATTCGTGCAGATAAGCAAAGCCTTTGTTTATTATGTATTGCTTTTTGTTTGCCTCCTGATATTACGTTCTATTGTGCAAAGCTAGTTTGTACTTTTGCCAAGATCGGTCGAGATAGTGGCTCTCATGCTTATGTAACAAATAAATAATGAAAATCACGTCTTTTTATGTATATCATTTCAGGTGTCGTTATTGATAATTGACTTAAACCTTTATCATAAGAAGGTACTGGTTATAGGCGGTGGAGTAGAGGGTGGTAGAAAGGTCCGTGGACTATTGGGGCAAGATTGTTATATTACAGTCATAAGTGACCACTTTGACGTATACCTGAAGGAGCTTGCTAGTAAAGGCCAAATACGAATTATCAATGCAAAAGTGAAAGATACCACCGTTCTTGATAATTACGAAAATGGTCTTTTTCTATTGCTTGCCTGCACAGATGATAGATTACTGAACAGAAAACTAGTAGAGAAAGGTCGTTGCCTAGGTGCATTTGTCTATTCTGTTGATGATCCTTCGCACAGCGATTTTTCGTATGCTTCTATAATTAATATAGAGGGTGTAATGCAAGTTGCTATATCCACAGCTGGCAAAAGCCCAATTATGGCACGCCAAGTTAGGATAAGGGCAGAGAGAGTATTGAAGAGAGTAATCAAGAAAACAGACATTGAAAATACAAAATTGCAGGAATTTGCACGAAACGCGGCCAAATCAAGAATCGAGTCGATAGAAGATCGGAAAAAGTTTCTATATTCTCTAATCAATGATAAATATATCCAAAGCTTACTTAAGGAGGATAAGATCGAGGATGCGAAGAGTTCCACAATTCATCTATTGGAGCAATGGAGGAAGCATGCTAAATGACACAATATGCCGCCTCCGCCACTAAAGATAGTCTGCATATCATTAATGCAAGAGTTACGTACAGAAATGCGCCAATCCATTTACTAGAAAAGTTTGCGTTTGCTGATATCAATCAGGCTTACAATATTTTCAAGGATAAAGCTGGACTAGAGGAATGCGTAATCCTGCAGACTTGTAACCGAGTCGAAATATTTGGTGTCTCTCAAGGTTCAAATTCGGGCAGACTGCTTGATGGATGGGCGACTGCGGTCGGTCTGTCTAAAAGTGACTTTCAGAATGTCGCTGAGATTAGCAGCGACAGAGATGTAATGCTGCATCTCCTGAAGCTTGCGGCGGGTTTGGATTCTCTTGTCATAGGTGAAGACCAAGTTCTTGGCCAAGTAAAAAGGGCGTTTGAATTTTCGCGCACTAGGCAGCAAGTTGGCCCTCACCTCTCGATTTTATTTGAAAGAGCAATTAAAGTAGGGAGCCGGGTTAGGACAGATACAGCACTGAATAAGGGTAGTGTCTCAATAGGGTCCATGGCAGTAAACTTGGCTAGTGAATATTTCGATGAGCTGAAAGGCAAGAAAATTTTGCTTATTGGATCAGGAGAGGGTGCGAGTCTTATAGCTAAATCTCTCAAGTTACGAAATATTGATTTTATGGTGACAAGCAGAACCTTTGAAAGGGCAAAATCATTCACAGACGCTGCTTCAGGAACGCCTATTCCATTCGAAAAAGCCCTTGAAATGTTTCATTTCGTAGAGCTAATATTTGTATCAACCATTGCGCCGTACTACCTTCTCACATATGAGAGAATTAGTAAGGCTATGACTAGAAGAAAAAAAGCTCTTATGATATTTGACCTCTCAAATCCTAGAACTGTCGAAGAAAAAGTAGCGACCATACAGAAGGTCAAACT
>DATFBG010000077.1:0-26643 GCA_035253945.1 Nitrososphaeraceae archaeon
TTTAATATTACGAGCTGCACGGCCAAAAGTTTGGATTAGACTTGTAGTATTACGCAAAAAGCCTTCTTTGTCAGCATCGAGAATAGCCACTAAAGAAACTTCTGGTATATCTAGGCCTTCCCTTAGCAGATTTATACCTACCAAAACATCAAATTCCCCTATTCGTAATTGCCTGATTAATTCGGTGCGTTCTAGTCCTTCAATTTCTGAGTGCAAATATCTGACTCTGATCCCATTCTTTGCCAAGTACTCCGCAAGGTCTTCGGCCATTCTCTTAGTCAGTGTTGTAACTAGAGTTCTTTGGTTTTGCTCCGATCTAATTAAGATTTCACGGATTAGCTCACGCATCTGGTTTTGTGTTGCTCTTACTGTTACCTTGGGATCTATCAGGCCTGTGGGCCTTACCAACTGCTCTACTACCTGCGAACTACGAGCCAATTCAAAACTGCCTGGAGTGGCAGACACAAAGATAACATTTCTCAAATACTTCTCGAACTCATCAAACCTCAGTGGACGGTTATCAAATGCACTTGGCAATCGAAAACCATAATCGACCAGCATTTTTTTTCGAGTAAAGTCTCCATTATACATGCCATGGAGTTGCGGAATAGTCACATGGGATTCGTCTATAACCAAAAGAAAATCCTCCCCAAAAAAGTCGAGCAAACAATATGGGGGCTGTCCAGGCAGTCTGCCATCTAAATGTCGTGAGTAGTTCTCGATACCTGAGCAGTAACCAAGCTCCTCTATCATTTCCAAGTCATATTTCGTACGCGAAGAAAGTCTCTGCCTCTCAAGATCGCTCGGTAAATTGGGCAACCATTTTTGTAGTTCATCCTTGATAGATTCGACGGCTGATGACCTCGATGATTCGCCTAGGATATAGTGTTTAGCAGGAAATATCTTTACTGAACTAGCCTCTCTTATTTTCTTCATACCTACTACATCATGTATGGTAATCTTTTCTATCTCATCGCCAAAGAGGAGAACCCTAATAATATTGTCTGAGTATCCGGGGATGACATCTACAGTGTCACCCTTTACTCTAAAAGTACCGCTTCTAAGCGAAAAATCATTTCTTTCGTAACGTGATTCTACTAAATTGTGAATGAGTACCTTTCTGTCAATTCTCATACCGGTGGCCAATGTTAAAGCACTCTGCTCCCACTCTACAGGAGACCCAAGCGAGTAAATGCATGAAACTGTTGATACGATTATCGTAGGATCACCTGACATTAACATGGCAGTTGCCTCTAATCGCATCTTCTCTATCTTCTCATTGACTTCAGTGTCTTTTTCGATGTAAGTATCAGTCTGTGGCAGGTAGCTTTCCGGTTGATAGTAATCGTAAAAACTTACAAAGTAACCAACATTGTTCCTAGGAAAAAAATCCTTGAACTCAGCATATAGCTGAGCTGCAAGGGTCTTGTTGTGGGAAATAACTAATGTATTTTTATTTATCCTGGATATGACGTTTGCAATAGTGTAGGTCTTTCCACTACCCGTAACTCCGAGCAGAGTCTGGCAGATATTATCTCGTTTTTGGTTCAGTATGCCTTTCGACAGTTTCTCAATAGCCTCTGGCTGATCCCCGCTAGGGGGGTACACGTTATCTGCCAACTGAAACCTGCTAGTGGACAATGGAGCAATGGATTATCAATACTAACATATATTGTTACTCACTTTAAACTAAGTGTAACTAGCGGGATTAATTGTACAATTAGCCTAAAGGCAGCCTGTATAAAGGAAAAGCTCAAACGCAGTAGCAAAATTTTTCTTATTATGTTCGAAAATCTAGATGTTTTTAACAATTCCCTGTTCCCTATTATAGTGGCACTGTTAATGTCCTACTTTGCGAGGGCAATCTTTTTCTTTCACGGATTGCATATATGAGGGTGTGAGAGAACCTACGTATACCCTTAGCACTGAGGACTTTCTGTCCTATCTAGAAAATGATGCTCGACTTAGAGTAGATGACTTTATCAGAGCAGCCATGGAGGTAGCGCAGGAAGTCCATGCCGGTGTAAAGCGTGAGGACGGCCTCTCTTCGTTTTTAGAGACTCATACATGGCCTGTGGCTGCTGAAGTAGTTAGACATTATAGGTTAACTAACCGCAATATTACAAGCGTGGAAGTTGCATCAGCCATATTACACGATATACTGGAGGACAATGATAGAATACTGGATCTCTACAAAACAAAATCTTATGGTTTTGAGGCATATCTAAACTACAGATTTGGAAACAGAATATGCAGTATAGCAACAGAACTCAAAATTCCAGCTTTAGACAACTATCCTGGAGATACCTTGAAGGAAAGACAGCTAGCAAGATTTCGCCAGTATAGTAATATGCTGGTTACCTCAGAATATGATATTAAGACAATAAAGCTTGCTGACAGGATTAACAACATGGTCTTCATAAAGGATAGGGCCAAACTAAACAGAATTAATATTTATGAAAAAATTAAGAGATATCTCAGGGAGGCTGAAGACTTTTATCTGTGCTATACTATTTTAGAACCTGCGATGCCAGATTACTATGAGCAAATGCGCTCAGCCTATGAGCAAATGCGCTCAGCCTATTATGAACAGACACTAACTATGCCACAGTCATAATCCGTTTTACTGCAAAACAAACCACATGCGATAACAACTCCTCCCTTCTAGCCTTCTCATCCTTTTCTTTTTGACCGCTGATTGTATTGCGTGTTGCCCGCTAGGGCAAGTTATTAATAGAGTTTGTTTAATGTTGCTTACTAATGTTCACATGTTGCAATTATACAGATTATCTTGAACTTGTCATCAAGCATACCCATATCAACTGCCAAATAATGGCTAGGAAATTTCGACTTTGAGGGCTTTATAGGCAAAAGGGCTGATAAGAATTATGCGCAAATCATTTAAGCATAAAGTTCTGAGAACTAGAGGTTAAATATGGTCTCTCTTGGAGTTGCGGTGATTGTAAAGCTGGAACCTGACTTTTCAGAAGGAAATGTAAGTTATAACTCCGATGGGACACTTAATAGGGCTGAGACAAAAAATATTTTAGGACCTCATAGTGCAATCGCATCCAGAGCAGCTTTTTACGCAAAGATCAATTATGGCGCCGAGGTTTCCATAGCAACAATGGGGCCTCCTATCGCAGACTATGCTCTGCAGCAGGCGCAACTAATCTCAAACGCAGACAATCTTTACCTTTATAGTGACAGGATATTTGCTGGTGCTGATACCTTAGCTACTGCTGAAGTCTTGAAGTCAGGAATAAAAGTAATGCAAAACCAAGGCAAGAAGGTTGACATAGTCTTCTCAGGACACCGGGCTTCTGATGGAGAAACAGGACAGACTGGTCCTCAGACAGCTTGGAAACTAGGTTACACTTTTCTGGGCAACGTCATATCATATAATGTTGATACTGAGAACAGAAAGGTAAGAGCGAAGAGGTTTATATCTTTGCAGGGATTTTATGATGTAATAGAAGAAGTCGAAGCTTCGCTGCCCGTTTTTATAAGTATAGACCCCTCGTATAAAGCAGATTACAATACATTAACACAAAGGCTGGCTATTATGAAGAACAGGAAAGAAGCTTCTAAAAAATCACAGGAATTCAAAAAATATTTGCAGGTCCTTAATGCGGAACAACTTGGAGTTGATGTCAAATTCGTTGGTCTTCCGGGCTCACCGACTATTGTCTACAAAGTAGAAAAGATTCCAAAAGCAAAACCCTCCAGGAAAGCATCAGTAGTAAATGGCTCCGATCCAAATCAAATTAGAGATGTAGTGATGAAAATGAACCAGGTCATAGGCGGGTTGATAATCAAATGACCCTAACTAATATCTCCAGACCAAATAACTCTGCGGGTCAAGATACTAATGTTGACCTTGATTCTCAAGATGCAGGTGAAAGCAAATATCGTCACATTTACGTCGTAATTGAACACGAGGGAGGCAAACCACTACCGGTCAGCTTGGAGATGCTTGGAGAAGCTAGGCGGTTGATGGACAATTTCAATAGTAAATATATATCAAATGAAAAAGTCGTAGCAATAGTTTTAGGAAGCGACATTAGGCCACTATGTGAAGAACTATTGTTTTTTGGGGCAGATGCTGTAGTCTATGCAGACAGCCCAGAACTCAAGAACTCAAGAAATCTGATTGATACAAAGGTCATTTCTTCCATTGCAAAGGATAACAGTCTGATCAAAGAAATCAGTCCAGAGTACACCGATCACTTTCAAAGACCTAGATATATGTTCTTTGCTGCGGATAATATTGGAAGGCAGCTCTCTTCGACTGTTATGGCTGACCTAGAGTCTGGTCTGGCGTCAGATATTAACAAGCTAGTAATAGAGGATCTCGAAATAAAGCACGAACATAAAACCAAAGGCAAGCCAATTGTGTATAAAAAAACCTTAGAAATGTATAGGCCAGACTTTTCAGGATTTCTGTGGACCACCATCTTATGCCTGGACAATAGAAATCCCGCTATACAGAGGGACTATCATCCCCAGGCTTGCAGTATAATCCCTGGGGTATTTAGCCCTATAGACAGGGACACAAAGAGAAAGGGGGTCATAGTTAATTATGTGCCAGATATACCAGAAGAGGATCTGGCAAGAGTAAAGGTTCTGAGCCGACGAGTAATTAAGAGTGCTGTTGACTTTGACAAGTACAGATGCATAGTAAGTCTTGGTCGCGGCATTAAGGATTCGCCAGAAGAAAATATGAAGCTAGTCGAAAGATTTGCCCATACATTGAATGCTGAAATAGGAATATCGCTTCCGATTTCGAAAAAACCTTATACTATAAGTGAAAGTTTGAGCTCCAAGTACTTTGTTCCTGAGAGAGTAATTGGAACTAGCGGCAGGAAAGTAAACCCCTTACTTTATGTCGCAGTTGGAATTAGTGGAGCTGTCCAACATGTGGCAGGGATGAAAGATTCTGAATTTGTTATTTCCATAAATGTGGACGAGAACGCTCAGATCAAAGATGAATCAGACATTTTCATTAAAGGCAGGATTGAAGAAGTTATTCCAATGCTTATTGAAGAGATAATAGAGCAGCGGGCAAAAATGGTAATGAAGGTTAAGGAGTAAAACGCTTGGAGAAATTCGATGTAGCCGTGGTTGGAGGAGGATCCGCAGGATTAGCGGCCCTTCAACAACTGTCAAATCTGGGTAAACAAGGGGTTCTAATTGAGGCAGGCAAGACTGTCGGATGCAAGAATATCTCTGGTGGAATATTATATTCGAAGAAACCCAAAAATGGTAAGGTTTACAATGTTGAAGATGTATACGGCGAGCAATTCTTTCATTATGCACCAGTTGAAAGATTGATCACAAAATACATCTTGCATGCCACCTCTAAGGATAAGGTGCATTCATTTGATCTGACCGCGGCTCACAAATATGAAGCAAATTTTGGCTATTCTGTTCTGTTGAACCGCTTAAATTCTTGGTTTGCACAAGTAGCTAACGAATCTGCAGAGAAGCAGGGTGGAGGGATAGTAACTGGTGTTCATGTGAGAAATATTATATGGCAAGGTGAAAGAACAATCATTGAAACAGATGAGCTAAAGGAATTCGAAGTGAAGGCAATCATCGCCGCGGATGGAGTAAACTCAGAAGTTGCTGATATGACTGGAGCGAGACAAAAATTTTCGCCTGAGGAACTTTATCAGGGAGTAAAAGTGATAACAAAACTTCCAGAAGACATAATCAATGAGAGATTTAAAATTACATCAGAGGAAGGCACAGCACATCTTTTTGCAGGTGATGTAACTCTAAATCATATAGGAGGTGGCTTCCTCTACACAAACAGGGAAACGCTTTCCATAGGCGCGGTTTACCATTATGACTCGCTTATGACGAAGTCCATACAGCCATATGAGCTTGTAAATGCTCTTTTGTTGAATCCTTTAGTCAAGGAATTTATGAAGGACGAAGTTCCAATAACAGAAGAAATAGGCAAAAATTTATCCAAAGAGGAACAACTCAGAACACGCTTTACGGTAAGTAAATTACTAAAGTCATGGGAGGAGCTCAGAAGTGAGTACTATTCTGTTCAAGGTCGCAAAAGGCTTGTTGAAAGTGGTAGATACAAAAATGAACAAGAAATAAAAGCTAGGCTTGATGCAATTTACCACGACCTAACAGTTAAATATGGAACCAAATTTGTGACTGATTATGTGGAATTAGAATACAGTGCAAAACTAGTTCCTGATGGAAAGCGCTGTAGGATGAAAAGACCCTTTTTTAAAAACATTTTATTCATTGGAGATGCAGCCGGCAGGGGTATATTCATTGGCCCTCGGATAGAAGGACTGAATGTTGGAATAGATGATGCCGCAAGAGCCGCCAATACTGTGGCCCGCTCAATTGAAAGGAACAATTTTTCTTCGGATTATATGGGAGAATTTTATGCAAAATCTGTAGAAGACAGCCCATATACCAAGGACATGAAAGAGATTGACAAAGACTATCTTAAGATTTTTCTTGATGCCGCCAAGGAAGTTCCAAAAGACATTATAGGCTCCAGATATGGAACAATAATAAGATTGATGTCAAGTGGCACCCTGAGAGGCTTAGCAGTCGGGTTTGCTAATATACTTGGGTATGACCGACTCCTGCCGCTAGTTGAGTCGGAGGAAACTTATGTCCAAGTTCCCATAGAATTGGCAGAACGACTAGGCAGACGAATATCATCAACTTATACCCCCAGGCTATTGACAATTGCACAGCGCATTGCAAACTTGAAATATGATGATGATAGTATTTCTCATATTAGAGTACTTAATCCTCGGTCTGAATTCATGAAAAAAATGGTCGTGTTGTGTCCTACAAAATGCTACAATTTAGAATACGAGGAAGTAATGCTCCAACACGAGGGATGTATCGAGTGCGGTACATGTGCAAAGGAAACCGAGTGGAAACATCCACGTGGAGAGAAAGGCGTCGCCTTCCAGTATGGATAGTGCTTGAGAACCTCTTAACTTTTCCATTTTATCGAGCATCCAACCGAAGGGTCAAAGTCCTTTTCTAAATCTTGGCCCCTCACAAGTTTTTTAACATTTTCTTCCATTGTCTGAACTTTTGGGGTCATGTCTGGTTCGATTGCATCGTTTATCTTTCCGTGAAATACTAATTTACGCTCCGAATTAAACAGAAATGGGTCTGGCGTACAGACTGCACCATATGATCGAGCAGTGGTCTGAGTTCCATCAAAAAGGTACGGAAAGTTCAAACGGTATTCTTTAACAAACCTCTTCATATTTTCAAAACCTTCGTCCTGGTAATTTGGGTCGTTACTGTTGATAGCAATTACCTGAAGATCTGGTCTAGAGAATTTGGACTGGAGAGCGACCAAGTCATGCACTCTTGCCTTAACATATGGACAATGATTACAAATAAAGACAACGAGTAGCAGCTTGCTGGAAGAGAAACTCCCTAGACTATAAACAGTGTCATCTGTCCCCTTCAGGGAAAAATCAGGTGCTGCGTTGCCTTTTTGGAGTACCTGAGTTGACTCAGTTTTAACCATAAATAATCAATAAATCATCTCATATAAAAAACTGTGTTGGGACGGTGTAATAGACCTGGTATTTGTCCTGATTGGGATTATAGCGAAGTAAGATTTTTCTCATGTTATCTGTTATCTCTTGTCTATATCCATCTGAATTCAACAGTCGCCATTTCAAGATATTCAGACTAATTCCTTATCTTAACAAGAACTATAAGTGGAATCCATTTAGGTTAGCAATAGGAGAGTTCTGATATGTCAGGATCTGTTGACGAAACTTTGATGCAATCTGGACGAAAGATTATTGTAGCTGATTCTGAAATTGATTTGACAGCAAATAATGCAGCAGACATTTTTATCTTATTCATAGAAGATTCGAGAGGCTCTGCAGGCGGAAGAGCTGGTGGTTCGGGATTCAGAAAGATCAGCAAAATTACCAGGTTTTCGTGCGCCAATGGTAGATGTATTAAGTCTTTTGAGACTGAAAGCGCGGAAGCAATTGAGCTCTTCGATATCCCTTACAGTGCTGTAGCAATGGATATCAAGTTGTCACAAGGACAGCAAATAGTCATTCAGGGGGTGGTCGACCCCGATCTGGTGAGGTCATATATCAACCACTCGAAAAACACAAAATAAGATATGTCCGTTAGATTTTAAGTCAGCTATGTCAGCGTCGGATAAAAATGGGCAAGAAACAATAGATATAATCGCATCAGCCATAGAGGATATGATTTACATGGGAATCTTAACGCTTGTAAAGCACAAAAATGAGGATATCGAAAAGGCAGTTTTCACCCCCAATTTCTCAGGTATTGTGTCGAATTTGATAGAAGACAGGGCTGTTTCTTCCGACGCATCGCCCACAGTCATTACAACTTTAATGTACCATTCTATTCTAATTTTTATGAATGAGAATCTTAGGATTCCTAAACCACTAGCTATAGCTTTAGGTAACGACTTAGAAAAATACCGAAACGAAATGAAATGTGGCGCCCTTATATTTAACTACGCAGCTATTCTGCAAAAGATCTTTCTTGAGAGCAAAAAAGAATTTCTACGTTAATATCAATCCAGTTTGTGTTCTCCAAAATATAAAGGTTATAAAGGCTGTTGGGCATAGAAACTGCATATCATTTATGGATCATGCTGAAACAAGTCAGTTTCCTTATGGTGCCCTAGATTATTACCAGATTCATTACATAGTAGAGGCAAAAAATCATGATTACGACCCTGCTATGTTTCTAGCCAGATGTTATCCTATCACCAAGGGTCATTTCTCAAACAAGAGGATAGTGGACATAAAATGGGAAGGAGAGCAACTGGCAAATATTCTTAAAGCAGATACTGAACTAGAGGAAATCATAAAGCAGATTCTGCACGAGGAAGGCGAAATCAAGATCGACCCTCTAGAGGATCACATAAGAATATATGGTAAATGGAGAAACGAAGACCAACTCAAGTTCAACCCCAAAATGTTTGAAGCAGCCAACAGAATAGCAGGACATATAAAGAGGCTGCTAAATGCCGGATAATTTGGCCATGGCCCGGTACTGCTGATTTGTCCCTAACGTAAGTATTAGTAGAGTTATTTTGAAGTTGAAAATATGTTAGATCTAAGTGGATCGTATACTTTTCAAAAGGGATTATTGAATTCAAAATGCCTCTAGAAATAGTAATCGTAGAACCTAGACTCTATGTCAATGTTGGTCATATAGCAAGAGTTATGAAAAATTTCGGTGTCGTCAAGTTATCCCTAGTCGATCCGAGTTATGATACTAAAAAGGCTAGAAGGTTTGCTATGCATGGATGTGACATTTTAGATTCTGCGACCATCACGGATCTTCACAAATTACGTCAGAATTCTAAATTACTGGTAGGAACAACTGCGTTAAAGGGTTCAACGCGGAGAAATGTTTTGAGGAACACGATTAGTCTAATCCAGTTAGCAGACCTAATTAGTTCTCTTCCAAAAAAGGAAAAGGTATGTATTGTTCTTGGTAGAGAAGCGTCTGGCCTTAAGAATCGTGAATTGGAAATGTGCGACCTTGTTATGGCAATCGAGACCGGTACCCAATATCGAACAATGAATATTTCTCACGCCTTAGCAATAATATTGTACGAGCTAACTAAACAAGGCCTGCAGAATTTAACAAACACAATTACCGACAAAAATCCAATAATAGCGTCTAGATCGGAGACTAACTTGTTGACCACGTATATATCAAATGCAGCTGAGCTAGCTCGATATGGTAAGCATAAGAAGCATATGCTCGATTCAGCTGTCAAGAGACTTGTAGCTAAATCGAACCCAAGTTCAAAAGAGGTAATGTTAATGGTCTCATTATTTCGCAAGTGCATACTACAAATGGAACGCCACTAGAATCTTTTAATTTCGTAGGACACGTAATTGAGTGCATAGTTCGGTTTCTGCGTAGTTTAACTAAATACTGGCTTTAACCAAAAATATCTGCATATAGCCAGTCGTTTCAGAACTGCACCTTCTTGCAAATCCGAGACCAATTACTTTCTAAAATCATGTCACAAATACATGCTGCAGACTTCCAAATACGGCATATCAGTTTACCTTTTTTCATCACATATACTCACTCAAGTGAAGATCTTGTTTATCAGAAGAAACAACATTGTGCTAATCAGATAGTGTATCAGAATTTGGCCTTCAAATAATGAAATAAACACATATAATGACATAGCGAAGTAGCAAATATTATCATGATAAAACAGGGGACTAAATTGAGAGGATCAACTTCGTCTTCATATGATGACTCTGAACCCCCAACTATAGAAAAGAACAATTCCCAGATAGCGCAAAAGATTTACAGCGGAGAGTACAGGATTGCAGTATATGGCTTAGGTCATGTTGGCTCGGCTATGGCTTCTGTCTGGTTAAGGGCAGGGGCATATGTCATAGGGATAGATAGGTCGCCTACAGTTTTAAACAACGCTAGAATGGGCAGAACTCATCTCCCTGAACCTGGAGTAAATGAGGCATACAGAAACGGAATTGCCTCGGGAAGATTCTCAATATATGAGGATCTTGAATGCGCATCTCGTGATTCGTACGTGAAGATGATTTGTGTACCGGTATTATCTAAAAGTGGATCAGCAGATCTCTCGACTCTTAAGGAAGTGGCATCGGAAGTAGGTAAGGGACTTAAGAGAGGAGACGTTGTTGCAATCAATCCATCAGTTCCACCGGGAACAACAGAGAATGTTATTTGCAAGGTACTTGAACTTAATAGCTCCGGGTTACGTGTCGAGGAAGATTTCTTCCTGATATATAATCCAGAGAGAATCTACGAAGGGCGAGCTATAGAAGATATAGAAAGAAGGTATCCTGCAGTTATTGCAGGTGCTGGCCCCAAGAGCACACTGGTCGGAAAAGAGCTGTACTCAATGATATTCAAGAAGGGGGTAAGGACAATGACCAGTATAAGAGCAGCTGAGGTAGAAAAGCTATTTGAGGGCGTGTATAGAGATGTCAATATTGCGCTTTCTAATGAGCTTTCAAAATTGTGTGAAAAACTCGGAATAGATTATTGGGAGGTTCGAGAGGCTGCTAACTCTCAGCCCTTCTGCAACCTCCACAAACCCGGTGTGGGAGTTGGCGGTGCTTGTATTCCAGTTTATCCTCAGTTCGTACTCGACACGGCAAAGTACCTAAATGTTAAATGCAATATCACAGAGCAGAGTCGATTAATGAATAATTCTATGCCAGCATACTGCGTTCAAGAAGCAGCTAAACTTTTGAACAAACTAGGCAAAAAATCTGTAGTTAATTCAGTTATCACTTTATTAGGTTTATCATTCAGAGGAGGTGTATCAGACACACGTCTTTCTCCTACTTATGACGTAATACATGAGTTCTTGAATCTAAAGGTAAGGGAGATTCGAATTCATGATCCCTTGGTAGTTCAAGATCCAAAATTATCTGATTATCCTATTAGTATTGTTCTTACTCACGACATAACCAAGGTATTGCAGAATACAGATTTGGTTTTCATTGTAGCTGATCATCCTGAGTATTCTTTGTTGGATCAGAAGATGTTCAATGGAGTTCCAGTGTACGATGGTAGAGGGATATTACGTAAATCCAGGCTCTTTGATTTAAAGCTTAAGACAATTGGAGTGGGGAATCCGGACACTGACTAAAGCTCAACCAACATCGTACCGACAATCTTTTTTAACATCTTGTATCAGCTACGATGCAACTAAACTAGGCTAGAACAGGTAACTACTCAACACACTTATACTTGGACACACTAATAAATGTGTTATATTTTCTTTTGAAGGATTTTTGCTAATGACTCCCGCCGTTTTTTTAATATAACCGGTGCACCGACAAAAAGGAGTGCTACGTACAGTCATTTGGAAAGAAGGAGTCGTTTCCCTCATAGATCAAACTAAACTGCCCACGAAGTTGACTTATGTAAAATGCAGAAAATATGAGGATATTGCAAAAGCAATAAGGAATATGGTCGTAAGAGGTGCACCGGCCATAGGTATAAGCGCTGCCTTTGGGTTGGCCTTGGCTGCGGTAAATAGTAAGGCTAAGACCTCTGATTGTCTAATGAATGAGCTCAACAAAGCATACTGGGAATTGCGTTCCACCAGGCCAACAGCGATAAACCTTTTTTGGGGATTGGACAGAGTGATGGACAAAGCTAGAACAGGAAATAGTCTGCAGGAAATAAAGAATAAAACTATTCTTGAAGCTAAAAAAATAGCACAAGAAGACATCCAAACCAATATGACCATGGGAATTAATGGTGCAAAATTATTGTGCGATGGAGATGTTGTGATGACACATTGTAATGCGGGTGCATTAGCGACTTCAGCCTACGGTACTGCGCTGGGCGTCATACGCGCCGCAAAAGATGGTGGCAAAACAGTAAAAGTTATTGCAACAGAAACCCGTCCAGTCATGCAGGGGTCGCGGCTCACGACATATGAACTTCGCCATGACAATATAGATGTAACACTGATACCGGATACAGCAGTGGGACACCTAATGTCTAAGGGAGGGATTAAATGTGTTATAGTAGGGGCTGACAGGATACTTAGGTCAGGTCATGTTTTTAACAAGATCGGAACGTATCAGATAGCGCTAATGGCCAAGATTCATAATGTGCCATTTTATGTAGCAGCTCCTCTATCTACTTTTGATTTTCAGAGTAATCTCGAGGATGTTCCTATTGAGGAACGTCGAGCAGACGAGCTCTTGAAGATAGGAAAGAAAAGAATTGCGGCGAAAGGTGTGCGCGCTTTCAACCCAGCATTTGATGTGACTCCACCAGAATTGGTTACTGGCATAGTAACAGAGAGGGGTGTTCTAACTCCTCCTTTTGATTTTCGTTCTGAACTATTCATTAACGAGAAATCACTTCATTGCTGATTTCTTATTGTGTATTTTTGCTGGTGACCGTCAGAAATGGAGAATAAAAAGATTCTGCAGTCTTGATCAACAAAAATCAATTTCGTGAACCTTTAGTATCTCCGATGGAATTTCTTGTCTATTGAATTCATAAATGTTGTCTTATATATTCAAGGCTGAGACAAAGTATTTATCGTCTAAAGGTTAATGAAAGTAAGTAAGGTCAGATGTCTTCGCAAGTTGTAACAGAGCAGGAGGTATATTCTGCTCTCAAAAAGTGTATGGACCCTGAGATTCCTGTTAATGTAGTTGACTTAGGGCTCATTTATGATGTAAAGATAAAACCGCAAAATGATGTCAATATTAAGATGACCATGACAACAAGAGGATGTCCTCTTCATGATACCCTTGTTAGCGACGTCAAGAGATATGTGGGCAAAATAAATGGCGTCCGTGATATAGATGTCGAAATAGTTTGGGATCCCCCCTGGAACTTAGAAAAGATGGACCCGGTTGTCAGAGAGAAGATGGGATTTGGAAAGCCAAAGCTCCGGTTCCAAATCGATTATGAGAGATATAAACCACAAATGAGAGGTCAGTTCCAAAGACAAGAAGATGGATCCCTAGTGCTTATAAATGAAAAGCAACAGAGATTTATGGTAAATCAGGCCATAGTCGACTTTTGGAACAGCTGCGACGGAAGCAGGACAGTTGACGAGCTCGCTGACCATTTTTCATCGAAGCTAGGAATGCCTAGGCAACAAGTAGAACAAGAAGTGGTACAGCTTATTCAACAACTGCTAGAGTCGGATCTTCTCAAACCTTAGAAAAACTATTCCTCTCATTCGTATTGTCTAAGAATAGAATGCGATCTTATAAGACATGAGTCATAAATATTTAATGTCTCCCATTGTCCCTTCTTGCTCCTCTGAGTCGCAAAAGATCATTGTAGAATTAGGCATGGGTAACGGTTGCCTTTTAAAGAGACTTCTTGAAGTTAATAAAAATACCAGTCAGAGTGCCATTAATGAGAAAAAGCCAATATATATAGGCATAGAGGTCAACAGTTTGGAGTATAACAAAGCAAAATCGTTGCTACATGGCTTTACTAATGTGATACTGATAAATGGATCATTTGAGCAACTAATCAATGATTTCCCTGACCGCTCAATAGATGAAATAATTTCAGTTCTTCCGGATCCAGACTTCATAGACATCGAAAATCAAGATCAATGGCAGAAATTTTATAGAATAGTGAACCGTAAAATGTCGACACAAGGCAGGTTCCGTCTTGTGACTGAACTAATTGACGATCTCTTGCGGCCAGTTTCCGAAGAGATCTACAATATCTGGAAACATTGGGTCATTAATACCTTTGAAGACATAGGGTTTTCTCTCGAGCGAATAATGGAAGGATCACCAGCCGAATATGAAAGCGACTGCCTGGAAAGGTTTAATGGTGATCCTGAAAGAATTCGCCTTGCGACATTTGATTTTATAAAAATAGGCTGATCATCGGTTTTTATTTTTGCGAAAACCAAACTATATCTTGCCTTTCTTGTAAAATATAACATAATTGCCGTTCATTTGTGCTTAAATGCAACATGGTCCTGTAGACAGTTTTTTGTACACAGTGTAGCCGAGCATTTTGGGTCTAAACAAGGAATTGTATCTTGGTGACTAACACGATTGTTGCAATATGTACACAGTGACTCTAACTCTGGATAACTATAATGCGTATAAGGAGGCCCACAATTTCGCTTCTCTTGAAACCATAGAACCTCTACTTGAAAGCTTTCTGCATACGTGGCTGCAGTATCATATGCCTCATAAAAACCAGGAGCATAAAACTGTCGTATAAATACAGTTTTTTCAAAAGGCTTTGTGCCGGAGTCACATTTGAACGCCACCAGCCACTTTTCAGATGAAAAAATTTCATTCTCTCTCAAAGATATCTCATTGTCACATTTTTTCTTTCTCATGCGTCGACTACGATAGTCCACTATATTATGAGTTGTCTAGTTACAGAAGTATATAGATTCTTCTTATATATTGATGTGTAGACTAGATGAATGGCTTATCTCAGATTAAACTATGTGGACGGCTTTTGAATAAACAGTGTATTGGTTGCAGCAACAAAAATTCGATGCCAATATTGAATAAGTATATAATCAACGCAAAGTAAGGAATATAATAGGTGCTTATGAGTGGTGGGAAGACAAAAAAACAAAAAGAAGATAACAAAGAAAGGAATTTTGCTGACCACACTAATTGTGGCGGGCATCATAGGGGCAAGTTTTATTGTTTATTTAATTCCCCAATAATCCATTGCTAATGTTCCGGGCTTTTCTGGCAAATAAAAGTTCAGCATAGGCTCAGCATATTGTACTTTATAATGGGGATTAGCACTACAAATCTCGATCAAGAATAATCGTCGAACATACTACTGATATAATTCATCAATTCATTCCTTAATTCAATAACTTTTGATCTCTTATCCCCGTCTAGATTAGTTACCAATAAAGTATCAAGACCCTCCACTAGATATTGAATGTTAGATAGTGTAAAAATACTCGATGTAGCAGTAGGGTTACCTTGTTCTCTTTTGGCTTTATTCTGATGGCTGCCCAAGGATAAACGATGTAAGGTTGATAATGTTAAAGCTTGTGGTTGTTAATTTTACTTGTTATATGAGTTTTTGAGTAAAGGTCGATGAATGTTTATGCAATATATCCCTACTTAAGAGTCGAAATTGGCTACTAGAATATGGTAAACTGATTCTATTTTTATTATCACAAAGTAGAAACGGAGGTAGCATATCAAATGCGTCCTTTTGGTCCAAAATATTTTATTTTGACTTGTGCTGATACTTCTCATATGCGACCTTAATATATTTAATAACTTTTATTGCATCGATTTCTTTTAGGCTTAGTCGATGGTGATTTATATAGGAGGAAAATGAATCCAGCTCCCTTGATAATTCGGGAAATTTTGTTCTGGTTTCTTCAATGACGTTAGAATAGTTTCTATATGGAAAATAAATTGATTTTGCAGTTTTCGCTATTATGTGCTTGGTGTTCTTGGTAATAATGTTTTTCTTGTGTGCTATAAAAAGATTAAATCTTATATCGATCATTGCTTCGGATTGGATGCTTACTCCATTACCTGGATGGAATGTTACTGCAACTTCGTCATCTGCATTGGTTGTTCCGCTCTTAAATAGTTCAAAAACCTTACCAATTCCTACCATACCAAACTTTTCTAGCTCTACCGCTCTCAGGGCTCCTATACTCGCACCTCCGACAACACAAAAATTCTTGTTGGATAACAGTTGGAAGACTTCTATTGGGGTAGGAGGATAGTCCTGAAGGAACAAACCATCAATGAGCCCGACAAAATTTATTGCATTTGGTTGATTTTTTAGGCTGACAAGAGATGAGGCTGACAATACTAACAGGTCTCCTTTTTTTGCAGGTCCTCTATAGTCTGCATCAAATATCTTGCGTGCTTTTTGTAGACTTAAACTTGGTCCGACGAAAATAATGGGCTTACTCACAGCTCTTCCTCAACCTAATAATTCTTTGAAATATTTTCTTGCTCGCCAGCCTATTATACTCTTGGTAATCTTAAATGTCTCGAGGCCGGGAACTATTGCTCTGACAACAGGTATACCAAGATTGGGGTTTGTTAAATCCACAATTGCCGCAGTTTTGATACCTACATCCTTTAAATTCTGAAGAATTAATTTTATATCGTCTAGAATATCTTCGTTACTAAAGCTTGTAATTTTGTTGTAGCTGATCTTTTCATCAGAGGATATGAATTGCCATGCCCTCTTGTCATCGGTGTTATTTTCTCCGTATCGGATTTTTCTTAAATCATCTCTTGCGCCCTGAATATTTGCGGCCCGGGTTTGTGATACTTCTGTAATCGCCCTTAACAGCGCTATCCTTGCATCAGGATGCGTCCCGTGTCCCTCTGCTAGATATCCGTAGTCATGACTAATCCATTCTATGGAGCTGGCCGCAAATGTGGGGATTCCGATGTCTGAGGTAATATCTTTAATCAGTAATGGTAGGTCTGAGTTACGAAACTTTCTGGTTAACTTCTGAACGCCTTCCAACTGGACTCCTAACAATTCGACGTCCCTATATATCGTGTAATCATCCATGAACTTGTTAGCGGAAATAGACGGCAAAACATATCCTCTCTGTCTCAATTTGTTTTCCATTGTTTTCAATATGTGGAATGGAATAGCTCGTGCACGTATTTCTGATATACTCGCTGCGTCTCTTTCAATTACTTCGCACAAGGCATGACAGACGGCTTCTTCTAAAACATTTCCGGATGCAAGACCATTTGTGTGTTGGAATGCAAAGGGATTTACCGCTGGAGGGAAAGGGGAATACCTAAAGAGAACTAAAGGCGCGGGAATTAGTATATCTTTATCAGCCAACAGATCAAAGCCCTGAAGAAAATCCATTACCATATCTTCTTGGTATTGAAAGTTGAGCGGTTCTATGATATCGTCAGGGTGAACCAAATCATATGATTTGGTTAATTCCTGTACCGTCCCTCGAATATAGACCCTATCATGATTACTGCTTGGCAAGGAGCAATACCGTTCTATCGACTCCATTAATGCGCTTGCTTTTGCATGTTGATGAGTCATTCCTTTTCCACTATAGACCCAAATGTAGTCTTCAGTACCAGGCAATACAGCGGAATAATTTGGTACACCTAATCTATCCATGCCTGTTATATCTGCCAGCCGGGTGACACCTATACGATGACATACTTGTGATGCTTTTTCTAGTGTCGTTTCAGGAGGCACTATCCGAGACGTCCCATCCTTAGACCATTTTTTCTGACTCTTAAGTTCTAGTCTACTCAACTTTGCCGCATGTACAGAAAATAGTAGTTCATATCAAGATTACTAAGACTTGCTTCATTAGGAATATATACAAGCTTTTTGTTTGTGTGGGTATTTGGACTCAAGACAAAGGGATGCTGAGATCATTAGCGAGATCTTACTTAAGGCAGCAAGTGAGCCTAAGTTCAGAAACTCATTAATCAAAGAGCCGAGCAGAGTCTTGCAAGAATATGATATTTCAGAAGAGGCTAAGGCAATAATCAAGACCAGCATAATAGATTTGACTCAATAGAATATCCACAACTATAATGTACATAGTCATCTGCCAACATGGTTATTCTGCAACAGGTCAGGTGGCTCCCTTTGCATCTTATCCTAGTAAGCGGGTGCTAAGTGCACCAAATTAATAGTCAAGCTTTGCCAGCTTTTCGTAACAAAACCTTGTTTGTCGTTGACTTTAGTTCACAAGTCGAAATATAGCGGTGCTCACCCCACCAGACTCTGATCTGAGCATGTACTTCCTGCTCGCCTACTTTAAAATGAGACGCGTTGACTGTATATTCTTTCTCGACATCAAATAACAATGACTGTGCTTCTTCAACATTTGAGGGATAGAATGTAGTATCATCTTTTATTATTAGAATCCAAATTCGATATGGAACTTTTGGATTTCTCGTCCAGAAAAGTGAAGCTTTCCGCAAACAGCCATTATGAACTAATTTCTTGGATCCGGATTTTAAATCAATATCCATTTTGATTCTAAAAAGGTTATCATGCAGGTCATATGCTCTTTCCCAGTTTCTCTGATCAAATACGCGCCTAATATTTCCGTCTATACTAAAGGTAATTCGAAAAGTCACCTGTTCGTTTGACTTTAGATCTGTTCGGGAACTACTTAGCTTGACATTTTCGATCTTGTTGCTGATACCTGCCAACTAAATTGCAATATGGTATCATTTATATCCTCAATAAGTAGTTGTTGTCAATATAATGCAAGCGGAAGTGCTTAGCACTAAGGACAACGAGCTTGAACTATCCCTTCAAGACGAAGACATTTCGGTGATGTATATTATTCAGCATGAACTACTAAAAGAAAAGAGCGTAGAATTTGCAGGAGTAGTATTGAAACATCCTCTCACCCATGAGTACTTTATTCGAGTAGTAACAAAAAAAAAGGATCCTTTTGAAGTTATTCAGGAGGCAAGCACTAAGGCTTCAGAAACGATGAGAGAAATATACGGTCTAATAAAGCCAGCATTAAAAAAATAAATGGATGGATTTTTTATGAAGTTTTGTCCTAAATGTGAAACTCGCATGAAGTCAAAAATCGAGGAAAATATTTTTACCTGTCCTAGGTGTGGTTTTTCTGCGACGAAGAATAATGGAAGCAAGGAGGCTGGCTTCGTAACACACTCAAGTTTGTTGTACTCAGATAAGAACGTGGGTAGTTCTCTTAAGGTCATGGATTCTGAGAAAGGTCCTGACACGCTCCCTACGACTGCGATAGACTGCCCTAAGTGTGGAAATAATAATGCCTTTTGGTGGATGTTACAGACAAGGTCTGCCGACGAAGCCACAACGCAGTTTTATCGATGCACAAAGTGTGGACACACTTGGCGTAACTATTCCTGAGATTTGATATTTTGTAGATTGGCTCTAGCCAACCTTTGGACCATCTAAGCTTTTTCCATTAAGGGGTTATGTTAACATGTTTTTGTTTGCTGCCTAGAGATACTGCTGATAGATTTTAACGTAGATATTTTCTCCTGGGTGATTGCGACCATACCTAGCATTGTATCGCAATGTTTAAAGTCTCATAATGCTAGCGTATCCTGGATCGACGTTGGTATTTGTTGCTAGAACAAAGTCCCCTGAAGAATGGAAAGCAGTCACATCCGCTATATCCACTTTAGTAGATGAGGCAACATTCGAGGCGACCGTTGAGGGCATATCTTTTAGAGGAATGGACCCATCTCATGTTGCGCTCATAGATATTCAATGGCCAAATTCAACATTCGACGTTTATGAGTGTGATTCGTCGATAAAATTTGGTGTCAGGGTTGATGAATTTTCCAAGCTGATAAAAAGAGGGGACAAGAAAGACCAGGTGGAAATAAGTGTTACTGATGACAGCAAACTGGTTATAAAACTGTCCAATGGATATAAGAGGGAGTATAGGATGAGGCTCATAGAAAGTTCTTCATCTTCCACTCCTCTACCAAAGTTAAATTTCAATTCTAAGATAGTATTGACAGCTGGTGCTTTTGACAAGATCCTTTCTGACATCCAAGTTGTTTCTGAATACATATCCCTTCAGACCGACTCTAACAAGGTGAATTTCTCAGGAAAAGGCGATTCTGGTGAAGCTGAAATAGTCCTAGCATCTGGCAATGAGGGTCTTGAAGACCTGACTATTAAAGAATCAAGCACTGCTACTTACAGTTTGGACTACTTGTCCAAAATAACCAAGGCGATAGGAGCAGTAGGATCGTCTATCGCAGCAGAATATTCAAGCAAAATGCCTCTCCGCCTTGAGTTTAGAGTAGCTAGCATTGGAAGGATACATTTTTACTTGGCACCTAGGGTCCAGGATTAGATGACCTTACTTTACAATGCGTCTCAATAAGTAAGACAAGGAGTGGTTAATATGCGGGTCGTAATGAAGTTTGGCGGAACAGGAGTTGATTCTTGCCAAAACTTGATTAATCTATCTGATCTCATAACCAAATACAAAAAAGTTGATGGCTACAAAATTGTCGTTGTGGTGTCAGCCGTCCGAGGAGTAACAGATTCCATCTTGAATTTCAGTAGTTCAATAACTAAACATGAAAATGTCTCTGTCCAGGACTTTTTAGAAAAATTACGCTGTACTCATCTAAGGATAATTGAGGGCTGTATTAATGACAAAGAACTGCAAGGGATGGCAACAAATAGAATTACAAATATACTTGGTGAGCTGAAAGATATCCTTGGAGGAATAGCAATACTTAGGGAAGTTACCCCTAAGTCTCTAGACTACTTGTTATCGTTCGGTGAAAGACTGTCCGCATCCATGGTCTCTTTTGCTTTACAGGACAGAGGAGAAGCGGTAGAATGTTTAACGGGTAAAGAAGCAGGCATCATGACTGACTCAAACTTTGGGTCCGCTAAACCACTTATGGATACGACTAAGCTAAGAGTGCGCCGCCGGATTGAACCACTCTTGGAGAAAGGTAAAATTCCAGTAATCACCGGTTTCATCGGTTTCGACCAGAATGACAATATCACCACATTGGGGCGGGGCGGTTCTGATTATACGGCGACTATTGTGTCGGCAGGCATCAATGCCGACGAGACGTGGCTTTGGACAGATGTAGATGGGCTTATGACCGCTGATCCCAAGATTGCCAGTGACGCACAGGTGCTTAGAGAAGTCTCCTTTAGCGAAGCTATGGAAATGGCTTTGTTTGGTGCAAAATATATGCACCCTCGTACCCTTGAACCTGCGATAGAAACTGGAATTCCCATAAGAATACGGAATGTAATGAATCCTGAAAACCGCGGTACATTGATTTTGCAAAACCCCAGTGACAACTCTAAGAGGACCGTAAAATCAGTAAGTGCTATTAGACAAACTGGTTTGATAGATGTTGGGGGCACCGCTATGGCCGGTGCACCGGGAACCGCGGCCAAAATCTTTGATGTATTAGCAAAGAAAGGCATTAATATTATTATGATTTCGCAGAGTCCTTCTGAGTCTAGCATATCTATGGTACTTAGAAAAGATGACATTGAAAAGGCTGTAAGTGTTCTTGAGCTCAGCCTATTGGGCAGAGTCATAAAAAAAGTTGAGGTTAATAGCAATGTATCTGTAATTGCTGTAGTAGGCTCTGGGATGCGTGGGATCCGAGGTGTCGCGGCCAGGATTTTCAGTGCTGTAGCACGAGAGAATGTGAACGTCATAATGATTGCACAAGGATCATCTCAACTAAATCTTGCTTTTGTAGTCAGTGATAATGATTGTGAGACAACAATAAGGGCCCTGCATAGGGAATTTGAACTTGGAAGATATGGCTAAAGTTTTGATAAGCAACAAACCTAATTCATAACCTAATTGTGTTCGCTCACAAAGAGCTGTTGGAAACTGGCTTTGTTAAGAAACCCCGTCAGGTATTGTAACTTATCATGACTGACATTTCGTGACATTGCATAAGTGTAAGGGCTTCAGCTTACATCTGTCTTTTTAGCACAAATCCATTACTTTTGTCAATGTCGAAGTAAGTAATTCGGCAAGAAATAAAGAAGGAAAAAGATAAATTGCATCTTCTTCCGCTTTGAATTTTAGATGGAAAAAGAAAGGGGCAAATTATATGTGGTCGGGATAGGCCCAGGGCATCACGACCACATGACCTTCAGGGCCAAGCAAGCAATACAAGAAAGCGAAGTAGTCATCGGATACGATACCTATGTTTCTTTGATTGAGGATATTATCGATGGTAAAGAGGTATATAGATATCCCATGACCCAGGAGGTAGACAGAGCAAACCAGGCAATAGAGCTCGCAGAGAACGGAAGGATTGTATCTTTGGTATCTTCTGGGGATCCAGGTATATATGGTATGATAGGTCTAATTTATGAGATCCTAGCGGAAAAAGATTGGGATCATCAGGCGGGCATAACTGTTGAATGTATTCCCGGAGTCTCGTCTCTTAACTCTTGTGCTGCACTAATAGGCTCACCTTTAATGACCGATTTTGCAGTTGTTAGCATGAGTGATCTTCTTGTACCCTGGGAGATAATAGTGAAACGAGTCGAGGCCGCGGCATTAGGTGACTATGTCACTGTTATTTATAATCCTGCAAGCAAGAAACGTGTGCACCAACTAAGGGATGCGCGTGATATTTTCCTAAAATACCAAAAACCGGAAACACCAGTCGCAATAATAAAAGGAGCTTATAGAGAAAGTCAGTCTATTCTTATCACGACCCTTGAGAAGATGCTGGAATATCCTGACATGCTAGGGATGATCACCACGGTAATAGTGGGAAATTCTTCTACATTTAACTTTAAAGGAATGATGATAAACCCACGGGGATACCGTTCTAAGTACCGACTCATACGGGAGACATTCTCAGTAATGTAATGTCCTTTTAGTCACGATTCTATTTGTAGTAACGATATTTGATTGCACTATTCATTACTTACAAATAGATGGATGACTAAGACTGAATATATTTTAGATTAGCTGAATCTATATCCCCCACTCTTGTAATCGCCAATCTTACATGCAAAAAATTACCGGTAAACGTTAACTATACGACTTGCATTGGGAAATGTCTTTATCAGGCTAGCTAGCTCATAATAAAAATATTGATATCAGTCCCAATCAAAACAACAATTACAGACTTCTAACTCATCATTTTAGGTTCTTTTCCATCGAAGTGTTTTCGTATGGGCTCAACTATCTTATTAATATAGGTAGCAGTAGCATTCTTTAAATCAGCAGGATGAATTTTTCTTTCCATGTAGCTATTTTGTAGCTCGTAATAATCATAATACGTCATATTTCCTCCCCATTTGGCAGGGCGCTCTACGACGAATTCAGAATACTGGTGAAATATAATATATCTAATTAGTTCAAGCACCGGATTTCCACTAACAATGCCTGCAGGGCAGTATGCCTTCATTACCTTGTCCAAAATCGTTCTTTCGTCGTCGTGGATCAAAATCCCGCTGGCCGGGGTGCTCTTGCTCATTTTGCTTAAGATTTTCCTATTTTCCCTTGTTTGATTTGAAGGATCGGCTATTGCCGGCTCGCCCAAACCGGGCAACAAGTGGTGATGCACAGAGACAGGCACCTTCCAGCCCATCTTTGGAAATATCTCGCGAACTAACATGTGAACCTTTCGTTGATCCATCCCGGCTTGTACTATATCAAGATCCATTTGTTTGATATCAACACACTGCATAGGGGGATAAAGGAGCTTCGAAAAATCAAGGTTATCTTTCTCAGACCTGCCCATTATGGTTACCGAGCGGAGTATTCTAGATAATGTTAGATGCTTTGTAAATTGAACTAAGTTTTTCCAATAATCTGGGTCGCTTTGGTACAAGTCACTACCTGTCTTGATGCTAACACCTGGGCAGAAGAAGTTAAATGCATCAGCATAGTAATCAGACAGCTCAGAAATCATGAGCCAGTTTCCTCCAAGCTTATCATTGATATATGTATGCCAGTCGGCTAAGAAGACACTGGCATCTATTTGAGCCTCTAAAAAATCATTTATCTTAAAGCCAGTAAGAACCAAACTGCCCAGATGCAACGGCCCTGAAATTTCTATGCCTATATAGTGCTTAGGGGACCTAGTTTCTTTTAACAGAGCTATAAGATCATCCTTCAGTACAATCTCTTCAGTGGGATCTCTGCTGATTAGGTCCAATCTCCGTCCTATATCCATCCGCAGCAGATGGGCCTACAAGTACCCATATTAGGTTTACTTTTCAGAAGGAAAAGATCCCACTCAGTTTGTTTGAGAGAACGAACTAAAATATTTTTGTAATCAAAAATAGCCTTGGGTCTCGCTTTAGGTTGAGAAAGATATCGTAGAAAGTTAATTTTAATGTGGTAAAAAGTTAAATGGAGACCGCGAGTCACTTAAATTGCTTGAAGCCAAAGCCTAGTATTGAAGTAGCATCGACTCAAATAGAGAGTGTTACGACACCGACGAATAGCTCGTTAAGAAATATGACCAAGATAAAATATGATAAGAAGGCAGAATCTGAGTTTTTTGTTGACAACTCTGCACTTGCCGGATTTACTGGCGAGCGTATTTTGTACATGGCCGTTAGAGAATTGATTGAGAATTCTCTTGACTCATGTGAAAGCAATCACATTCTACCACACATTACTCTGTCTCTGAAGATGATAGATCCGCAAAATGACCTCTGGCTTATCTCATGTGAGGATAACGGAATAGGAATTCCATCTGATAAAGTGCCAGTAGCTGTCTGCTCTTTTCTGACTTCTGGCAAATATGTCGAAAAACAACAGAGAGGTCTTTTTGGCGTTGGTCTCAAAATGATAGCAGCATTTTCCACAAAGGATACTGACCACCCTTTAAGAGTTTGGAGCAAATCACATGAGGACAGAACTGAACATTACTTTGATCTAAGAACAGATATCAATACTAACAAGCCAATTGTTATGACCAAGAAAGTATTGAGACCTCCTGATAGTCAGATCAAGCATCCTTCTGGATTTAGAATTGATGCAGTATTGCGCGCTAGGCTATCTCCAATAACTAAAAACCGAATTTATGAATATATAAGCCAGACGAGTGTGGTCAATCCATATGCAGTACTTGTTTTTGAAACTGATGACGGCGGAGTCGTATTCGATAAGAGAACAAATGCTATTCCAGAGCCATCAAAGGAGGTCCTGCCCCACCCCTCCGATATGGATCTAAAGACCCTCAAGAAAGCAATCATGAATTTTATGAATCAAAAAACAACCATCCATGGTCTTCTATGCACAGCCTTCCAAAAAATTTCTGGGGAAAAGGCTAAGGAAATTATAGGGAAAGCAGAAGTAAATCTCAAGGCAGCAAACCAATACACAGAGCACGAACTGATAAAGATAGTTAACGTCTGCAAACATACAAAGTTTCAAAGCCCAAACACAGACCATCTAAGTCCGATAGGAGAACAAATTTTGACGGCAGGTATGACATCTGAATATACCATCACGACGAACAAAGACCCTCGTGGTTTAATTCCTCAAGACCAGCCCCATCTGGCTGTCAAAGTGCTAAAACCTGCCCTTACGGCGTATTCTTCAAGGACATGTGTTATCAACAATAGACCTACGATAGTAGAATGCGGGATCGCTTACGGGGGGGATATAGGTTCATTCAAGCTGTACAGATTTGCAAACAAGATCCCCTTGCTTTATGACGAAGGCTCTGATGTCGCAAGAGAAGTAGTTTCTGAAGTTGAGATAAATAAAATGGGAATATCGAAAAAGGAAGTAAAAGAGCAGTTAGCCACGGCTGATTCCAAATCAGACAGAGCAGTAGAAATGCTTCCTATTCATATTTTTTTTCATATCTGCTCCACAAGAATTCCGTACAAAACAGCAGGCAAAGAGAGTATTGCAGCTGAAGGAGATTTGAAAAAATACATGAAATCCTGCTTAGCAGATCTATATAGGAAGGTAAGTGCTCAAATACGAAAGGAGCTGCGTGTCAAGGAAGCTGAGAGTCGACTTCGACTTTATCATCATTATATACCTTTCATAATCGAAGCGATTTCAGAATCTATTGATATTGATGCAAAGAAGCTATACGAATTGTTCAACGAATTAGCAGAAAAACATGTCAGAGGAGAGAGCGCGCAGGGCAAGAAGCCGTCCTACAAAGAGGATAAGATTACCGAAGATAGAATCCAACAAGAGGTTGGAGAGGTTGGAACGAATATACAAATATCATCAAAAACTTCTCCAGATATATTTGGAGCAAAAACTATACGAAATGAGGACAAATACCTACGCTCAAATCCGTTAACTCTTCGAACTAAAGAAAAAGGGATAACTCGAGGCTCGAGTAGTAATAAGTGGAAAACAGAGAATTTCAAAGACGGAAGAAATAAGCTTAGAAGAAAAAAAGGGGTCCAAACACGCGCGCAAGTAACATTAGACAAGTTTAGCAAATTGAGGGATCAAAAGGGACGATAGGGAGATAGAGCATGCCTGCTAGAGACGAACGCCATCAAGAAGTTATCAAGAAAATCAAACTAGTTATGAAAGATATAAGCAAGAATATTTTGATTCAAAGGATGCCGATCTTAGACGTTCCTAAAGTAGGATACGATAACACTGTCTGGTCA
>DATFBG010000078.1:0-5243 GCA_035253945.1 Nitrososphaeraceae archaeon
AAGCTTAAACAACAACTAGCAGAAGAAGTAGAAAAGAAACGCAAACTCGAGGTAGAACTAGAATATGCAAATTCAAGGAACGGACATGACGAAGTACGTACATTGTCAATCTCTGAAGATGAGTTCAATAAGGTCAGAACAGAGCTTGTCCCTGAATTTGAACTTAGTCCCATTAAAAATTTCGATGGAAAATCAGATTTAAGGGTTGTCAATGTGAAGGAAATGGTAATGGATCTTGTTATACTTCCAAGTAGGTCCCCAGGTATATTTAGGCAGATTAGAGATGTTTATGCTTCGCGATATAAGACTGGAACAAAAGAGAGAACGGAGTAAAAATAATTTTAATTGTATTCAATCCTTGGAATAAGACAATGCAAGATGAGGCACAGTGAGATATAATCCGCCATTCTACTGGTGATAGATACAATCGCTAATAAAGTAACACTGTGTGTGAAATGCAGGAAGGCTTGAAAACCTTGGGGCGTGCAAATGATATGCGATGTTCTTAGTCCCTAACGTCAATAAGAAGAGGTAAACCATTTCAATATAATCCCTTTGGCTTGGAAAGAAAATCTAGAGCTAGGAATAATAATTATATTGGATCCCCGCCAGAGAAATATACATTTGGTTTATATCAAAAAACTAGAAATCTACGGTTTTAAATCATTTGGGTTCAAAAACGTTGTATTAAACCTTGATAGGGGTCTGATTGCCATCACGGGCCCAAATGGCTCCGGGAAAAGTAACATTCTTGACGCAATAATGTTCGCCATAGGAGAAAATAGTCCAAGATTGTTACGCGTTGATAGGTTTCAATCTTTGTTTCATGATAGTCAGAACAGTTCTAATAGGACAGTCCGTGTGAGCCTAACATTTGATAATCAGGATAGAGGTATCCCCATTGACAAAGATTCTGTGGTATTGACCAGAGAAATAGAAGGACAGACTGGTGAGAGCCAATATTATCTCAATAGTAAGAAAGTGGCCAAGAATGTCGTAACTGAACTACTAGAGATAGTCGTTGCCACGCCCAATAAATTGAATATTGTCCAGCAGGGTATGATAACCCGTATATCCGAATTAAACTCCGAAGAGCGAAGAAAAATTATAGAAGATATAATTGGGCTCTCATATTTTGATGAGAAGAAAAGTGAGGCCTTGAAGCAACTGGAGGCATCGGATAGAAGACTTGAAGTTGCACTTGCTAGGATAGGGGAGATTAGAAAACGGATTGACGAGCTAGAAATAGAGAGAAATGAGCAGTTGAGATATTCACATCTCGAGCTCGAACTTAAAAGGTTCAATGCACTAAAACTTTCCGACGACGTTTCGAGAACCAAAATCAGCTGTCAAGCACAAGAAGCGCTTCTCCAATCAAGGACTGCTCAGGCCTCTGTGCTATCAGACCAAGTTAGTAAGCTTCGTTCAGAAATCGAGAAGCTAGAGGCCAATAAAATGATATTTTTACAACAGGTAGACGCAGCAAATAAGACTAAATCAGAAATCGACAGTAGAATTTCGCATATCATTTACGACTATGAGAGAAAGAAGGCAATGGCCAAAGAGTCAGAGCAGCGTTGCATTCAAATAAAAGAAAAAATTCTACCCTTACTAGACACAGAAATAAATGGGCTTGACCAAAAATTGTCAGAATTACAATTAGAATTGTACAAAAAGCAAAATCCGATGTCAGAATTATCAGAAAGATTTTCGAATTTAAAACACGAACTGGACAACACTGATAGCAAAATTGAATCTTTGAGCAAACGCAGTATGCAAACGTTCGCCTCCGTAACAAAGCTGGAGCAACGTTTTAAGCAGTTGGAAAAAATCAAAAATAATATCGATGGTGTAATAGTTAGTCTAGAAGAAAAGGTGAGATTAAAATCCCAACAAGCCATCCACAATGACAACAAGATTGCAGTAATCAAAAATGGTATTGTGAGTAACAGAAATCAAATCTCGGTTGTCGAATCAGTATTGAATGCTAAGAAAACAGAAATGGAAACTACGGAAACTCTAATCACACAACTTGAGGCAAAGAAGCGTAAGGTTGAGAGTGAAACTAGCGATTTACGATTGCTCCTGGAAAAGGCCATAAGTATAGACACAGAATACGAGTTCCAAGCATCAGCTGCACGGGACATGATGAATGAAGATTATGCTATTGCTGAAATTACAAGATCAGGTTTAGACTCAGCAATTAGAGGACTGGTGTGCGATTTGATAACGTGGGAAAAAAGATATGAAAAATCAGTCTTAGCTGCGGGCGTAGACTTAATGAAAGCGATTGTAGTGGATGACGTAAGATCCATGCTTTCGCTTTTGGAATTTGCAAAGACAAAGAAATTGCCAAGGCTCAAAATCATTTCTCTTGATCTTCTACGAATGATGCAAAAAGCGGACGATCATAATAATCGGAAAGTCGATGAAAACAATGCAAATATTATAGGTACCCTTAATCATTTTGTTTACTCCGAATTTATTGTATTACCCGATTTTTTATTTGCAAATATATATTTGGTAAAAAACGCCCGCTCTGCGTATCTTCTAGCAATGCAAGGATATAGGGCAGTATCAGTCGATGGAGAATTGTTTGAGCCACTGGGTCCAGCCGTCTGTGCAGACTTCGGCTCAAAAATAGCCAGATTTAGTGAAGCTTTATTGCTTGGAGATTTTGTGAATGAATTGAGGAATTCGGCAGCGCTATTAAAGAGATCTATTGAGAATAGAGACTTTATGCAAAAAGAGGTAAATTCCCGTTTTATTACATCACAGAACTTTAAGAACAGACTAGAGATGGAACTAAACAAGTTATATGTTCAAAAATCTATATTGGCTGATAATCTAGATTCACAAGAAACTATACTACGGGAATTAATTGCTGAAAATCATGGTGTGAGGTCAGAGATTAACTCTGACAGTCAGCAATTGGAGGCCCATATTAGACGCCTGTCCGTAATATCCTCCACTCTTGGTAGAACCACTAAAAAACTAGATGGTTTAGATAACAAATCTTTGGAAAACGCTCTGGCTCAAGCCAATTGGAAAAGAAATACCATTTTGAAGTCCGTGGACGATAGTGAATATGAATTGCGTAAAGTAAAGGATTCAGTGAGGTCATTAGAGAATGAAATCGAAATCTATAGTAATCGAATCGATAGTTTAAAAAAAGATAGAGAACAAAATTTAAAGCTTGAATTGGAAGAAAGAGGTAAAGAAGCCAATGATCTATTTAAAGACATTACCTCACAGGAAAGTGAGTTAAAAAAATTGAGAGATCAAGAACAGCAGCTAATAGATTCATCAGGCAACTCTTTCACAATTCTACAAGAGTATGAAAAGAAAATAAGGACATTGACAGAAAATGAAAGGAAGATATTAAGAGAGTATCATGGACTCGAAAAGGATATCGCTGTACTAAAAAAAGACATTATTGATCTTGGCTCAAAGGAGAAGTTTCTAATTAGTAGCCTCAATCAGTTCGGCTATGACTATGATGAAGGCAGTTTGGTTGAAATGTTTGATGTAGAAGAAATTATTCAACAACTGACCAGTGAGTATGAGGCTCTCAGGCCCAGAATCAACTTGCGTGCTCACGATAATTATATTCAGGTTATAGAAGGCTACAGAGGAATGTCAACTCGAAAAAATCAGTTGGAAGAAGAACGAAATTCAATAGTACTTTTTGTCGAGGAAATTGATAAGGAAAAGAAAAGTGTCTTCTTGGAGGCATTTAAGAAGGTCGACACTAATCTTCGAAAAATGTTTTCAGAAGTCGCAGGCGAGGGAAGCCAAGCATGGCTGGAAATAGAAAATTTTGAGGACGTATTTTCTAGCGGTATAATGTTAATGGTACAATTTCCAGGAAAACCTGCACGCGAATCAAGAGCGTTGTCTGGGGGTGAAAAAACTATGGCTGGCACTATATTTTTATTGGCACTACAATCTCTCAAGCCGTCCCCTTTCTATTTGTTAGATGAAGTCGATGCGCATCTTGACTCACAAAATACAGATAGGCTGTCTAAGGTTTTGTTGTCAAGGTCAATGGATAGTAACCAGATAATTATGGTTACGCTAAAAGATTCTACAGTGTCAAAGGCTAGCTTGATCTATGGAGTATATCCCAAGCAAGGGGTGTCGCAGATAATAAAGTACAAGCATGACAACCAGCATGTATTAGCTAAGGCCAGCGATGATCCTATTTAGTCATTCTTCTTCTGTTGCTGCTCTTGGCTTTGTCTCTGTTGAAGGTAAGAAGGAGAATACATAAAACAAGATACTTTGTGCGATTTTTCTGGCTCGTACAATTCGGGGTCTTCCCGGCAAGAATCCATAGAATATGGACATCTGTAATATAATCTACAACCTGTTTCTGCGATCGTCGTGCCTGATTTTAAACGGATATCTTTTTCCTTTTGTAAGTTTTCTGGATTGGGCTGTGGTATTGCATCAATTAGAGCTTGAGTGTATGGATGCATAGGTTTTGACAAGACCTCATCTACCCGACCCAGTTCGACTATTTTGCCGGCATACATTATAGCTATACTGTCGCCTATATATCTCGATGTGGAAAGGTCGTGTGTAATGTATAAGTAGGAAATGTGAAGCATATCTCTTAGTGACTTCATGAGCTGCAATATTTCACCCCTGACAGATACGTCAAGCATAGATACCGGCTCATCCGCAACTATTAATGACGGTCTAAGGACTAGGGCCCTAGCCAATGCTACTCTCTGGCGCTGACCCCCAGACAGCATATGAGGGAACTGATTAGCGATATACTCGACTGGGTAAAGGTGCACATCCCGTAGCGATTTAAGAACCTTTTCTCTACGCGAATCTCTCGAGCTACTCTCTTTATCATGAACATTAAGTGGTTCCATAACAATATCCATTACTTTCATACGAGGATTAAGCGCAGAGTAAGGATCCTGCTGGACTATCTGTATACTCTCATGAAACTTTTTCATTGTTTTTTTATCATTTCTGTTAGTGATATCTTCACCCATAAGGATGATCGAACCACTGTCGGGCCGTACAGCCCCTAAAATTATCCTCGCTATTGTGCTCTTTCCTGAGCCAGATTCGCCAGCAAGAACAAGTACTTTGCCTCTTTCAAGCCGAAGGCTAACGTCGTCAACTGCTCTCAGATACTGGGGAGGTTGAAATTGCAAAATTTGTCTAAGACTTCGTTTGATAGAGTAGTACTTCTTTATTTTAACAAGTTCTAGAATGACATT
>DATFBG010000079.1:0-2266 GCA_035253945.1 Nitrososphaeraceae archaeon
GAGATAATGACAGTTTTTGGAGTGTACAAAGCGTCATTTGGCCACGCTTCTGCTACTTTGCTAAGTGTACTATCATACCTGTCAGACAGTTATATGAGACAACATCCGGAAAGTAAAAAGATATTGACAGACTATTTTGAAAAGGAGTTTGATAAGTTTTTGAACAAGCTTAAGCAAAAACAACTTTAGCATTTTTATTTGATATCTATAGATATATACTGATACATATCGTAAGATTATCGTTTTAACTTTCATTATTATTCTTTCTAGTATAAGCATGAAGATTGGAGCCAGTCTTGAAATCCATCAAATATTCCTAGAAATACGGGAAGATAATTAATATAGATTTTTAAATATATCCTCAACTTTGCAACACGTTAGTAACAGTATTATCATATAGTAATCAGATATCTATAAATTGGCTAATTTAAGCTCAGAGAGGAAAAAGTTGGCGAAACTCGTTGTTATAGTGAAAAATAGATCCATCGTTTGCGGTTCAAGGGCTGTACTAAGGACGCCAAGGTGACGTATAATGCTCAAGCGCAAGTTCGGCTGGACTGATGTAGAGGTATCGCTGATCGGTCAAGGTACATGGATGATTGAGGGTGATCTAGGTACCGATAGGCTCTCAGTTGAAGCACTTAGGCTAGGACTTGACTTTGGACTCACGCACATTGATACTGCCGAAATGTATGGCAACGGCCATGCAGAGGAATTGGTGGCCAAAGCCATTACCGGCCGACGTGAGGAGGTTTTTTTAGTTAGCAAGGTTCTACCTTCTAACGCCTCGTATGAAGGTACTCTGAGGGCTTGCAAGCGAAGCCTGAAACGGCTAAAGACTGACTGGCTTGACCTGTATTTGTTGCATTGGCCCAGCAGCAGTATTCCCATAGGAGAGACTATGCGTGCAATGGAGAAGCTCGTGGCCGAAGGCCTAGTCCGATTCATTGGTGTCAGCAACTTCGATGTGGAAGAATTAAAAGAGGCTGAGAACTCGCTCCGGAACGAGCGAATCACCTGCAATCAGGTACTCTATCATCTGGGTTATCGCGGAATCGAACGGCGTCTATTGCCGTACTGCGCTGAGCACGGAATTGCTGTAGTGGGATATTCACCATTTGGACATGGCAATTTTCCTTCTCCACAAAGTGCTGGAGGGCGAGTATTAGCTGAGATCGCTAAGCGACACAACCGTACCCCACGACAAGTTGCACTCAACTTTCTAACTCGCCATCGCTGCATCTTCACGATTCCTAAGACCCGCAGCGCAGAGCGTGCTAGAGAGAATAGCGGCGGCGTAGGCTGGGAGCTGACCGAGGAGGATATCTCGGCTATTAATCAGGTGTTTCCCGTCCCAGACCACGACATCCCTTTGGAGATGATTTAAGCAGAAGTCATGCTGCAGAGTAAAAGAATGAAACAGCGATCTCAGAGGATGTTGGGGAGACATTCTATACAACTTTTGTATGATTTTTAGATCAATTGGGATTATAGCTTTATACATATAGTCGTCATAGGCATGTTGTGAATACTACTCTACTTCTGCTGCCAATTCTAAGATTGATTGTTAAGTCTTATCATGTGCTTACACTGTCTTAGTAGAAGGAACGTCTGGAGTAAAGAGAGCACAAGAAGTTAGGTAAAGAAACATCTACATCTATTAGGAAGATCTGCAATAACAACAGCACCAAAAATTTAGATAAAAAATAAAAGATGTGATATATATTCAAAAATATGATTGTTGGTCCTTCTGCTATTTTTTAAAGACACATCCTTTCTCTTGCTAGTCATGGGTTGGAATGGTTTGTGAATAATATGATTCTACGCATAATGTGCTCCTCTTTCATATCCTTCAAGATAGTATTGCTTTGTGCGAGTTTGAACCTAACACTGCGCCACCCTCTCTCTCCCAGACTCCAAGGTTCTGTTTGCTCTATATATGCTGTGATTGTAAGCATTATTTCACTATGAAATTAAATTGGTTTAAATATAATCAAAAGCCTTCTAATGAAGATCTCTTAAATATCCTAAAACGTATTGAAAGAGCATATAATCTAGTTGAGCTAAACAAACAAGAGCAAATAATATTTGAAAAGGACAGACAGCAGCAGTTATTTGATGTACAAAGTATAAAAGATAAGAGCAAATCCTATGAAGTGAATCCAGATATTAAGACCTGTACATGTCCTGATTTTAATTTTAGGCTGCTGAAATGCAAACATATTATTGCAGTTGAACTTGTAAGTTTGTTATCATCATCGCCGCA
>DATFBG010000080.1:0-2762 GCA_035253945.1 Nitrososphaeraceae archaeon
TAAGATATCGTGATCCCTATGCAAAGGTAAAAGACAATCCTCTTCCAAAAAATCCTCCTCTATTTTCTATAGTGGTTCCCGTTAAAAATGAGGAAGAACTCATTCGAACCTGTGTTGAATCATGTCTTAAACAGACTTATGAGAATAAGGAAATCATTGTAGTCAATGACGGCAGCACGGACAGGACCGGCCAGATATTAGACGATATTCGTAAGGAATGGGGCCCTGACAAGTTGCAAGTTTTTCATTTATCCAAGAGCGTTGGAAAAAAGCAGGCAGTAGAGGTAGCAAGCAAAGTTACTCGAGGAGAGGTATATGCTTTTATGGATAGCGACTGTGAAATGGCGCACGACGCAGTGGAAAAGGCTGCCAAAGTCTTCATTGCAGATAGCCAGTTAGGAGCGCTAACTTCACATGGTAGAGTGCGTGATGCTTATAACGGAAACTTGCTTCAGAAAATGCAAGATGTATACGTTGATAGTGCATGTAGAGCAGTAAAAGGTGCTGAGGCCTCATTTTCTTCTGTTACTTGCTGTTCTGGTTCATTGAGTTTCTACAGAAGAGCTGCTGTTCAGCATTTTATACATGACTGGGCACACGATATGTTTCTTGGTATGGAATTTAAGTTTTGTACAGACAGGCGTATGACTGCATATGTATTGGGAACAAAGCCACCACTACCATCACGATTAACCCAATCCTATGACACGAATCAAAATGATCATGGTCAAGAATCAGGAAATAAAGAGTTCAATAATGATAATAGCAAAAATCAGAAAGCATATACTCATGGCAATTCCAACGCCGATAATCCCCCCATATTGCAGACTGGAAATGATGATTTACAGACTCTTAAATTAACATCTGATCCTGACTTTGATCAGAAGCAGGATTTACCTAGTCATTCTTACTGGAATGTTCTTTATACACATAGTATTAGAGTGAATATTGGGGTACCAACAACACTTTCGGCTTTGCTAAAGCAGCAAATAAGGTGGAAGAAAAGTTTCATAAGAAGTCTATCCTCAACAGGAGGGATGTACTGGAAAAGGCCTTTCTGGGCAGCACTCTTATACTATATACAAACTGTTATGAAATTTGTTCGTCCTTACATCTTGTTTCACGCACTCTTTGTGCTTCCTTTTGTAGGTGATTTTGTGTCAACTGGGCTATGGTTCCTTGGAATTATGTTCACCGGGATGATATACGCAGTTGACTTCAGGTTGCGCAACCCAGGTGACCCATTGTGGCTGTATCGGCCGATTTTTACAGTTCTTACTACCTTTGTATATACATGGCTATTACCGTATGCTGCGCTAACTATTAAAAACAAGACGTGGAGATAAACGCCACTCACTCACTCACTCATTATTGGCAGGAAACTAGAAAATGGATGCAGAATATGGATGCAAGAATAAACTGGACTATATTATTATGCAATCCATGACAGGTTTATAGGTACATGATAGCGGAGAAGAAGAAGGATGTAATATCCATCATGAAAAAAAGACCAAAGGAAAAAAAAATTAAGAAAAGAAGATGGGATGCCATCCTTATCGGAACTGTTATGTCCATAGCCTTTGCTGTTATAATCATGCGTTTTAGCGACTACTGGCCTTGTGACATCATAAGCACCCTAAAGATAGAAACCATAATTTCTTGTAGCAGGTCTCCCCAGGACAATCTTGCAACATTACATACATCTATTCAGCAAGGCGTGGCTTGGATAGCAAATTTGACTCACTAAGAATCTCATTGCTCTGGTTTAATTCACCATTTTCAATTACAATCTCTTCGTAATAGCGTATAACAGTTATTTCTGAAATTCTAGGGGGTTCTATTTTATTTCCCTGAAGCATATCCATTATCATTGCCGGAAAGTTGGCGCCTGCCAGAGTCGAAAAAATTGTCCCTCCACCGAGTCTCGAATTTATTTCAATTAGTTGAAGTTGTTCTTTGGATGACTCCTTCATTTGGATGCAGCAAGGACCTCTGATTCCTGCATCTCGAGCGATATTCATACAGGTTATTTCCAAGTCAGCATCCCTTACCACTCTTCCCTTGGTTGAAATGCCAGCCTTTGTTTGTAGTCTTATCCTTGGAACAGCAACAATGGGTTTCTTATCCATATCACAAAGTACATCAACAGTATATTCCACCCCAGGAAGAAACTCCTGATATATAGTATTACTAAAGTTAGATGCTATATATCTCAAGTCAGCTTCATTATTTACCTTTGTAACGTCTCGGCTTCCTTTCCCAAACCTAGGTTTTGCAATAACTGGAAATAATCTGACTTTGTCGGGATCTGCAGTTGTAAATGGCAGGTGGTACTTGCTGGACATCTTTTTGTACGTTAACAGTTTATCTCGACAAATCTCTAATACATCTCTGTCACTCACAACTGCTGTAGCGCCAAGCTTTGCTAGTTCCTCGCGATTCTCGCTGTAAGGATAAATATCATAACCTGAGCTTGGCATTAAAACTTGTATGTGATGCTTTTTTACTATTTCATAAAGTCTTTTGATATAATAATGAGCGTCGGCTTCGGGCAATATTTCATTCACGTCGGCCATGAAAAAACCCGGAGAGAGAGACGTAGAATCTGTCGCTACTATTTTACCTGAAAAGTTGGCCATTCTCAAGGATTTAATAGTATTTATTCCTGCAGGAGCAGCGGCTCCAGGAACTAATACAACTTGAGACCCCAAGATATTAGAATTCAATCAAAGATACTTATCATGACTATATTGGAATTATAA
>DATFBG010000081.1:0-2113 GCA_035253945.1 Nitrososphaeraceae archaeon
TGCTATCATCATTAAACGACTAGCATGGCCAAGACCGACCCCATACGGGGTGAAGTATACTCTGGCCAACCTATCTGACTGTAATTACTTCGAATATAAAACGATAATGAGCCTGGAAAAACACCGCTTGCATTTTTATAACACTATGATTTTAATTTCAATTGTTTTTCATTTAGGACATAATCTGCAGTAGAGGTTTAAATTCCTGTAAGGTATGCTTTCAAAAGTAGCGCAGAATTTCGGTATATCCGTTTCCTATTGGCACAGATTAATTAACGCAGGATCTTATTGCACTATGGGTTATTCTCACCATAAATTAACTTCATTTCTTCAAAGGTCAATTTTTCACCACTTGACATTTTCTTAAGGGCTTGTTCCTTTAGTACATTCCATCTTTCCTGATTTTCCTTGGTGCGTCTTGTTCTGTCTTGAGTAACTTCATATCTATTTTCACGCCTGCCTTCATGGTCCCGCTGTTTTCTTTGTCTGCTGCCTATTGCTTGAATACGAGATCGTCTAAATTCGATTGCATTTAGCTGGGTTTCCACCATTTCAAGTTTTGCAGCGGCCTCCCTTATTGCGTGAGTTACTTTCCTTCGGTTTTCATAGAGATTCTCTCGCAAGTTCATCAGTCTATCTAATTCCGCCTTGATAGAACCTATCTTATTCCCGTATTCTGACTTTTGATCAAATATTTTATTCATAATTGACTTCAGAGAATCATATTGAGAAAGTATGTTTCTGTATTTGTCTTCTTTCTTGTTAATTATTTTTAAATTGTGCAGCTTGGTTGCAACCTCTTTTGACTTGGCAACCAACCTACGCTCTTCGTCTTTTGATAATTTCTTGGTTTGAATGTCATGTTCTATTTGCTCTAGTGCTCGACTTAAATGCATAATGTCAAACCGATCTTTTCTTGATCTTAAGCTTACATTAGTTGTCGGTTTATTATCCTTATTTTTCATCTCATTTCGAGTTTCGTCCAGTATAGTCTTCAATTCTTTAAGCTTCGCCAACTCTGCATCCTTTTGTTCGTTTACTTGCTTCAAGCGTAAACGCTGATCATTCAATTCATTCCTATTTTCGTCTATGCTCTTCTTTGCTTCTTCGATTCTGGTATTGAGTTCCTGGATCTCCTGTTCGCTTTTTCGTTGCTCCTCTAACAAGTTTCGCTTGAATTCCAATAACGTTTTCAAATTAGAATCTGAAGAACCTCGATTCATATGATGCTGAGTCGTATTGGTCGTTGCAGCTGTTGTTGTAGTAGTGGCAGTAGCCTTCATACCACCATTTCCATTGCCGCCCTGTTGGTCTCGTAGTGTCACGCCTATGGAATCTGATAGAAAGCCAAAAATATATCTTTTCTCATTTTAGTCTGAGACATAAGCTGAGATCGCTGTATTCTAAGACCATGATGCATACAACTTTATATGAGATGAAGTTGGTTAAGCTAAAATATGGATGACTTCGAAAAGGACTTTCCTGAATTTGACTGGAAGAACATCCCGGCATATAAACATCCTGGAGGTAAGGATTGTCCGTGTCCCAAACATGAATATATCAGGGAACAAATAAACGTCACCAAGGCCCTAAGCATCGAGTCAAGGGATAACCGTCGAAACGAGGTTAAGCACAGGGCTCAGATAACACTGAAATTTTGTCCAGACCATTATAGTGTCTATTTCCATGAGGTTATCCCAGCAATGCCATTCAAATATCGGTTGATGACTAGGATCGCGTTAAAAATCGGTGCAGTTATTATACAAAGAATACCGTACATGCAATCAGACCAGTGCTTTTATTGCAAGTTTGGTTCCGGTGGTTTTGGCAAGAAGACTGAGCTTCCTCCGATCTAAGAGGTCAACGTACACTTATCGACCGAATTAATGAGCATATTTTTTAGCATCGACTTGTGGTTGAAAGCAAAACCCGGTGCGAGCAGATTCCTTAGAATTATGGAAAGATAAGGAAAACCAGACCTCATTACAGAATAATAACCTTGGTAGAAACTATTTTCTATCACGGAATAACGAAGTGTACTTAGGTCTAGGGAACTTGCAAGAAACGTGGCTATATCCATGCTTTGTGAAAAAACTGAAGTTTTTCTCTGTAT
>DATFBG010000082.1:0-3925 GCA_035253945.1 Nitrososphaeraceae archaeon
TAAAAAGCATACGCATAGATTTTATATATTGAAAAGTAAGTATATTTTGAGATTTTGAATCCTTTGTAGACAACTTTATAGATAGCCAGCTTGGCCAAAGTTAGAAGCCAATTAACCATTGATTATACTATTGCTGAGTCATTTTAACGGGATTCTATAAAGTTCATTTTGTTGTAAAGCTTTCCATGCCCCTGGTGCCGATGACTCATTTTGGGATTGTTTATTTTCAACAATTTGGCTAACGATGATTTCGCTAGGTTTACCCGGAGGCCAAACCATTGCAACATAGTCTCCAGTATTGCCGGCTTCGTCGAGTTTTGCCATTAATATGTTTTCTTCTTTAAATCCTCTTAAAATAAGCTTAGATTTCACCCCTTCGAAAAGATCCTTCTGTCCATGTACTATAATGTAGATGTTTCCTAATTTCAGATTATCAATTCTTAAAATGGTGCGTCCTATAAATCTGTCTAGTATGAAGCTGCCAAATTAAACTGTTTGTCGTTACAGATAGTAATATATTATTAGAATATAATGATTAGCTTATATTTTTAGAAGTATTTTTGTAGTTGGAGCAATCATGATAGTAATGATTGCTGTATAATCCAGTCGCTATCTTCGATTCTGGAGTAGGGTCTCTATCAATCGTTAGGCAGCTAAGAAAAGAAATACCATTTGAAAATATTCTCTATTTTGCGGATAAGGCTCACTTTCCATACGGAAATAAATCACATAATGTGTTGCGGCAGGTTATAGTCGACACCGTGAACTATCTCGAGCGATACAAACCAAAGCTGATTGTAGTTGCGTCCACCACACCTTCTATTCAGGTCCTAAATGAATTAAATTCAATTACTAATGTTCCTCTTATAGGCGTCAAGCCACCATTAGAAGAAGCATCTAGACTGACGAAGAAAAAACATATTGGAATAATGGGTACTACCAATACTATCAGGAGTAAAGAATTCGAAAATGAAATCAGGAAAAAAGTGCCACAACATATACTCATTTCACGATATGATGCCTCCCCAGTAATAAAATTGATAGAAGAAGGTATCCACATTAGTAATGAAAGGAGGACATATGACACAATTCTTAGAGTGCTTGATAAAAATTTGGACACAAATATTGACATAATGGTGCTAGCAAGCACCCACCTTCCATTTGTTAAGAACTATTTAGAGTCCTTGTTACCGTCTGTAAAACTTTTAGACTCATCTAGAAGTGTAGCGAAGTTAGTAAAAAGGTATTTGGTCTCAAAACGGATGCTAAAAAAAATGGGTACTGGTAGATTGGAAATTCTCGTGTCGGACAAAAAACAAGAATTTGAAAAAACAATTCGCAACATGGGGATCACTCATCCTGTGAATGAGGTTTTTCTAACTTTTTAGTAAATAGATTTTCAAGTTATATCACAACCAATTTAAATAGAGTAATAGCCTATGAATTAGGCGCACCGGACGGTTTTTGGAATGACGAGGAAAGTAAGAGTAGGCATTGATGTTGGAGGCACATTCACAAAAGCCGTAGCTATAGACATATTTGAAGGTAAAATACTCGCTAGCGTGACTGTTCCCACGACTCACTCGTCTGTTCGGGGGGTTTCCGATGGTATCTTAATGACTTTATCTAAGCTTTTGGATGAAGCCAAAATAGAGAATTCAGAAATTGAATTGATTTCACATAGTACAACTCAAGCAGTGAATGCTTTGCTTGAAGGAGACACCGCAAAGGTCGGAATCATAGGAATGGGTGTGGGACTGGAAAAGAATAGCATAATCAAGCGCACAAATATTGGCAATGTTCCATTAGCTCCCAATAAATACCTCAAGACCTGTTACCAATTCTTGGATACATCTAAGTATATTAATGCCGAGGACGTTAGGGATGCAATATCTCGCCTCCGCAGAGAAGGAGCTGAAGTTCTGACTGTGAGTGAAGCTTATGGCGTCGATGATCCTAGTAATGAGCTTTTCGTCATTGAGCAATCGGAAATACCAAGTACGGCAGGTCACGAGTTATCAGGTATTTATGGTCTAGAAATAAGAACATTGACAGCTGCTATTAATGCAGGGATTCTTCCAAGAGCGATTAATACTGCAAAATTTGTAGAATCGGCAGTCAGAAGTAAAAAAATAACATCGCCATTAATGATCATGAAAGGCGATGGGGGAACCATTGATGTCAGAACATTTAAAAAGAAACCTATTTTTACCGTTCTTTCTGGACCCGCCGCTAGCGTGGCTGGAGCTCTTCTTCATTTGCATGTTTTGAACGGAATTTTTGTGGAAGTGGGAGGTACATCGACGAATATTTGTATTATCAAAGATGGAAAGCCAGAGATGCGGTATGTAACTATTATGGAGCATCCAACTTGCATACGTTCTCTTGACGTTCGAGTTGCTGGTGTCGCAGGTGGGTCACTTATTAGATGGTCAGGTAAGAAAATAACAGATGTTGGTCCCAGATCTGCACACATATCAGGCCTACCCTATTCATGCTTTGCGGATCCATCTGACCTTGAGAGTGGACAAATAATCACCTTTGCACCTAAGGATGGAGATCCTATGGACTATGTTGCAATAGAAGTGGGTGGAGGAAAAAGGTTTGCAATTACAAACACTTGTGCCGCTAATGCCATTGGAGTAGTACCTATTTCAGATTATGCTCATGGTAATACCGAAGCAGCACGTTTGGCTATGTCTATTCTGGGGAGGAGAATCAATTGTTCACCAGAAGAGACGGCGAGAATAATACTCGATAAATCTTCGAAGAAAGTTCAAGAATTAATGGAGCCTATGATAAAAGAGTACGGACTAAGAAGGGATCAAATTGTTATGATAGGTGGTGGTGGAGGCGCAGCAGTTCTTGTGCCATATCTTGCTGAAAGACTTAAATTGCAATACAAAATCCCTGGCTATGCTGAAATAATATCTTGTATTGGCGTTGCCGCAGCGCTTGTGTATGAAGAAAGGGAAAAGACCATAGATAATCCTTCTGTAGATGATATTTCCTCTTTAGTTAACGAGGTAAAGGAGGCCGCTCTTGAGCGTGGAGCACATCCGGAATCACTTAGTCTACAGACTAGTTACATTTCCGAGCGCTCACTATTAAGAGCAACAGCCTCAGGAAATATTAGCTTAGACATAGGCTCTTCAAAGAAGAGAGAAATAAACCAAGAGGAAGCAAGGATTTTGGCTTGTGAACTGTTCGGAATGTCAGAAGGAGTGAACCGCATATTTGATATGGAGAATTATCACGTGTTTGCTTGTGAAATTAACAAGAGGAAGTTATTTTTGAGATCAAAAAAACGACCTGTTCTTGTATTTGACAAGTACGGTCGGGTAAGGCTCTCTGTGGACAACGCCACAGTATTAAATGGAACTCCTAACGAAGTTCTAGAAAAGTTGCATATTCTCCTCGAACCAGAAAAACGAGTGGATAAGTATAGTGATTTCGCCCCCCAGATTCACATACTTGACGGTTCAAAGATTGTAGATTTCTCTAGTTTGACGGCTAGGGAGCAGATATTGCAGGCGATTAAAGATGAGTTAAGATCAACAACTACAGAACAAGTAGCAGCCGTAATTCGTATTTAGTATATGACTCAATATTTACCTAATTTATTGCAAAGCATAACCGACATATAAAAAGTAATGAACTGATGACATACTGACTGCACGCAAGGCTTTTAAGAATAACTCTCGACAATGAATGATAAGAGGGCTGTTTGAGAAATGAAAGATTATCTATTATTACAGGACCGTCCTTCTTGGCGACATCACTAGCACTGGTAGTATTGTTAAGGCGGCCGGACCTCTCAGGAGGAAGTCCGGAAAAATTTACCTGATGTATTATTATTCTTTAATCAATGAAAATAATATTCGAAAGATATTAGACACTGGTGTCGAAAATATGGATACCACGA
>DATFBG010000083.1:0-35521 GCA_035253945.1 Nitrososphaeraceae archaeon
CGCCCAGTATTCCTTTCTGATTGTATTGTGTTTTCGTTTTCCTTTTAAATCCTCCTCGAGGAGGATTTAGCGCAAACCATGGCTTTATCACTTGCAGGCTCGAAAGCCTTACTTTGTCTTCCGCTATATCTGAGGCGAGTGCATCAATACTATTGTATGGTCCAGCTTCTTTTAAAACTGGTTTGGAACCACTAGTCTTGCCTCTTTTTTCTATTAATTCCTTCACCAAACCTGAGTCAACATGAGACCAGGCTACAAACTCCTTGATCTTCCTCAACATACCTAGGGATTCTGGTGTCTCGGGCAATATAGTCGCCCAGAATTTTTTGTATAAGTTGAGACTATCTAGAGTATATTTAGCCCAGTGAGGAATGTTGACGCTTCCTTTTATCCGAAGAACGACAAAAGCCATATCTAAAGTCATCCCATGATATACGTACTTCTAATAGCATTGAAAATAGCTTTAGTAGTAGACATCATTGTATTCGTGGATCCGAATGATTTTGTCCATGCATCCTTTAGACCTGCTAATTTGAGAAGATTCCTAATATTCTCTCCGGCCACCAGCCCCAGACCTCGTGGACCAGGAATAATTTCTATCGTTACGCTTCCACCTTTTCCTCTAACCCTAAAAGGAATTGAATGTAATTCAGCGCACCGACACTCCCAACTGCCACAGCCTAGCTTGACAGGTATAACATTCAGATATGCAGCATTTGTTGCTTTATCTATTGCTATCCTCATTTGCGCTGCCTTGCCTTTTCCTAGTCCAAACCATCCTGCTTCATTACCAATTGCCACCAATGCATCAAAACGCGTCATTTCCCCAGCATCAGTTTGTTTTTGGACAATACCCACGTGAACCACTTGAGTTTTCATATCCGGGATCAGATGTTTCACTATTTCATACTCGTGAATCCTCATACCGTTCTCATATACTTGCTCCATAGAGTTGACTTTACCCTCAAGTATTAGACTTCCTAGCCTCGTCCTAGGCTTCCACTCTCCCCCTTGTTCCTGCTGTTTAGGATATCGACTCATATTACTCTCCTACTCGTTCGAGAGAATCGCTAGAACTTTGGACATTTGCATTTTCCCTATTGTGTTCATTGTGCGGCTTTCCGTCCAAAATCAGTGCTGCTATCTCTTTTACATGTATTTGATAATTTTCAGGAACTAGGCCCTCTCTAATAATAGAGGAAAAATTCCGATTGTATTTGTCTATATCTTCTGACTTTATTTTAAGTGCGTAGTCTGCAATATGTTGACCGTTAAGCCGATATTCCGGAGGAAATGATTCAGATGAGATCGGAATATTTACTCCTGCTTGGACAATTCCTTTCATACATGCCGCTATTCTACTGGTAAAGGGTTTATTTCCCATGTATAGTACGGCTTTATTGATACCTTTTTCTAAAGCCTTTTTACCAAGCAAAGCACCGGCTAGGTAGCACGCAGGCAGACTATTCAAAGACCCTTTCCAACCATATCTTCGGAGTTCTCTGCTATAAGCAGAAACTTTTACTATATCACCTAGAATTTCAGGTTTTAGAATTTGCGCAATGAGATTCTGATTGGTTATTTTGATCGTTACAAAATTTTGCCTGCCCAAAAGCATGGCTTCTCTTTTGCGGTAATTGGTTTTATCAGTACGAATTCTCTTTAAAGTATGAACATAACTCATGATGGTTCTCCGTTAACAATTGAAACCCTGACGAGCAAATAGACTTATAAACGTTTTATCTTGCTCGAAAAGTGTTTGACAGACTACTTATTAAAAAGAAGAGACTATCTTTTGTTTCTTCGAAGAGATATTGTAGCAGCAAATGCACCTGCTCCAATACCGTTATCTATATTCATCACTGCCATGCCTAAAGTACAACTTTGTAACATTGTTCCAAGGGATGCGACTCCATTAGAACAAAAACCATAACCGGTCGAAGTAGGAACAGCTATCACTGGGATATCAACAAGCGAAGAGACCACACTTGGCAATGCCCCCTCCATTCCCGCAATAACAATAATGGCGTCTACATCTTGCGATATCATTTCTTTTAGCATCGGAAACAATCTGTGTATTCCGGCTATGCCAACATCATAAGATAATAGTGTGCTACATCCCATAGCTTTAGCTATCAGTCGAGCTTCTTCAGCTACGCCGATATCAGCTGTACCGGCTGTCATTATTCCGATTTTTGAGTTGTCATAGTTCGTCAGAAACGAAAAACTCCTTGCGACAAGCATAGTTGAACTCCTTCTCCCCACTTCAATCTTGAGTCGTTTTCTTTTGAGTGCAGAATAAAGTTTAGAGAAGTGATTTTCCCTAATTCTACTTATTAGTACAACGTCCTTTTTCTCAAGCATAGAAAGGGCAATGCGGATTACGTCTTTAGGATCTTTTCCTTCTGATAATATTACCTCCGGCGTGAGTTTTCTTATGTCCCTACCTATGTCTATCTTTGCCAAGTTGTCTCCTATCGATTCCACTGAAAACAGCGAAATATCCTTTTGAGCCTTAGTCACTGTTATCTCTCCTCTGCTTAGTCTGGTGAGAATATCCGTGAGGTTCAACTTGTTTAAGTAAAAATTTTAATAAGAATAGTCATTCTTATTTCAATCCTATTGACTCAATAGCTTTCTTCACGTCTAAAATCCCTTTGTCAAATATTTTCTTTTCGTCTTCATCTAGGTTTAGCTCAATAATTTTGTCGAGTCCATCGGATCCAATGACAGCCGGAACCCCAATACATAGATTATGGGCTCCATATTCTCCTTCTAAAAGAGCAGAAACGGGAATAACCGATTTCTTATCTCTAATAATAGCCTCAACAATTGTGGCTATCGCATTTCCCGGAGCATGGATGGTTGCACCTTTGGTAGAGATGACCTGAGCTGCCGCATTTTTAGTTTTTTCAAAGATTTCTTTGGATTGCGATTCTGACAAAAATTCCTGTAACGGGATTCCAGCTATTGAAGAGAACCGAACTAGGGGAAGCATATTTTCTCCATGCTCACCGATGACCATAGCGAGAATAGATCCCCTTGAAACTCCAAGAGCTTCAGAAATAAAACTCTTGAAGCGCGAGATATCCAGCGTGCCGCCCATACCCATAACCCTATTCTTTTTAAATCCCGTCCGTTTTAATGCTACAAAAGTCATAGGATCCAAAGGATTTGTTACAACTATGAGTTTGCAATCTTTAGTATATTTTCGAATCTTTTCAGCAACATCTCCTACTATTCCCGAGTTAGTCTTTAGTAGGTCCATACGTGTCATTCCAGGTTTCCTAGCAACCCCTGCGACTAGGACAACTATGTCAGATCCTTGCATATCATGATAATTATTACTTCCTCGGACATAACAGTCAATACCTCTCTCAGACAGTTGGTGATTTATGTCCATGGCTTCTCCTTGAGGCAGTCCTTGCACTATATCAAGAAGAAGCAGGTCATCTAATTCTCTAAGTCCACAGTTTAGCGCTGCAGATGCCCCGACCCTTCCAGAGCCGATAATGGTTATAGTCATTCACAAAGTCAGTCCAAATTTAACTTATAAGTCTTACAAATCCTGAAAATACAGAATAGATATGTTGACAAGATTGGAAGTGGGTTTTATTTTTGTCAAGTTTCCTTCCAGCCAAATTTGTTTCGCTCAAATCTATCACCTTTCAATATCTGCAGGAAAGTGTCGTATAAATAAGAATGCCTCTCTATGACTTCAATGGGAAACATCGCTGTCATCGATTGCCAGATTAGCGGTATATCAGGTGATATGTTGCTGTCCAGTCTAGTAGATGCAGGTGCAAATAAAAAGAAGGTCGTTTCTGCAATTTTTGAATGCCAGAATTTCCTTAAAGGAAGTACAATTTCGGAAGTGAACTTCAAAAAGAAGATAGTTGGTGATTTCAAAGCTACCCAACTTGTCCTAAAATATCGAGATGGAGTTCCTGTCCGCAAGGGGACTGAAATCTACGCTTCGCTTTCTCAATGCTGCGAGCGTATAGGATTAGCTGCTAGGACAAAGGCGTTTGCCTTGGATACGATGAAAAAAATTATAATGGCAGAAGCAACTATTCACGGCCAGCTATTCAGTAGTGTTCGCTTACATGAAGCTTCAAGCATAGATACATTCTCTGACTTGATTGGTTGTGCTGTAGCCTTAGAAGACTTAAAGCTTTTCCATTCTAAAGTTTATTCCACTAGGGTTGCGGTTGGTTCTGGACAATTTAACTTCTCCCATGGTTCTGTTCCTAATCCGGGTAACGCCATTATAGAAATTTTTAAGGGATTACCTTTTACACTATTTGGGAACAATTTGGAGGAAGAATTAACTACTCCCACAGGGGCAGCATTATTGGTTACTCTGTGCAGCAACGGGCTGGATTATTATCCTGCTATTAGTCCCGAGAAAGCTGGATACGGTGCTGGACGAAAATCTTTGAAGAATGTACCGAATATTTTGAGACTCCTTATTGGAGGGTCGCCGTTATCCTTAGATGCCAATATAGATACTGTTTTCGTGATTGAAACGAAAATCGATGATATTTCAGGTGAAATAATGGGTAGCTTAATAGAGCAAATGGATAAGTTGGGGGCGCTAGACATATCGGTTCTTCCAGGCCTGTCAAAAAAAAACAGACCGGCTTATAATGTCAAAATAATCTCTGATATTAGACATTTAGATAATATTCTAGAGGCTCTTTTCGCAGAGTCAGGTACATTGGGAGCACGCATTCAAGAAGTAAAGAGGATAGTTCTGACAAGAAATCTTATTACAACTTCAATGCTGATAAATGGCAAGTCCTTTAATATTCGAGTAAAAATCGCAAGAGATCTTAGAGGAGACATTATTAACATCAAGCCGGAATTTGAAGATATAAGGAATATATCTCGGGCCATGGGCTTGCCAGCAAAGAGGATAATAGATTTAGTAAAGGCAGAAACGAATCAACGATTCGGAGACACCTAAATTGCGTACAGAGAAAAAGAATTTGCATAAAATAATGGAATGGTTCACGAAGAATAAAAAGCCAGTTATTGTGGCGCTTTCTGGGGGCGTGGACAGCGCCGTAGTCGCGTTGGCTGCAAAGAAAGCTCTTGACTGTGGCGCCATCGCCGTAACCGCTAATTATAATACTTTATCTAACGACGAATTGGATTCGGCTAGGAATGTCGCTTGTGAGTTAAATATTACTCATAAAATTATAGGTTACAATGAGCTTGCTAACTCTGTCTTTACAAGAAACGATACCCTAAGGTGTTATCATTGTCGAACCGAGCTAGCCGCCCATCTTGTAGAAGAAGCAAGAAAACAAGGAGCTCGTTTAATAGTTGATGGTACACAAATGGACGATCTGCTCGATGTCAGACCAGGTATCAGAGCATTGAAGGAAAAGGGGATAAGAAGTCCGCTAGTGGAGTGTGGGATCTATAAAACTCAAATTCGAGCAATGGCCCTACATTTTGGTCTTTCTGTACATAATAGACCTTCGAACTCTTGTTTAGCATCAAGGATTCCGACTGGGATGACTATTACATACGAAAAATTGAGAAGAATTGAAAATGCAGAAACTATCGTGAAGGCAGTCTTTGCTGTGTCTCAGGTTAGGGTGAGAGATCATGGCAATATTGCAAGGATTGAGGTCTCAAAGGAGGAATTAAGCAAATTGTTTGACAATACTAAACTTGACATCTTAGACCTACAAATCAAAAAGCAAGGGTTTAGTTTTGTAACCATCGACATTGGCGGATACAAGTCAGGGAATCTTTCTATTTCAACTTCTGCCCGAGAAATGAAATGAGTCTAAATACGCACCGAAGCAAGATCTATTTGGACAATGCCGCCTCCACGCCAATTGCGGATGAAGTTATCCAAGAGATAATTCCTTATCTAACTACCCACTACGGTAACCCATCGTCGCTCCACTCCTTTGGGTATGATTGTACAAAGGCCATAAATTTAGCAAGGAAACAGGTAGCTTCATTAGTAGGAGCTAGACCATCTGATGTAATTTTTACTGGCAGTGGAACAGAAGCAGATAACATTGCCATAAAAGGAGCAGCATATTATGCACGAAAAAAGGATCCCCGCAAAAACCACATTGTAACCAGCGCGATTGAGCACGACGCTGTGATGGAATCTTGTCTGGATTTGGAAAGAAATGGGTTCGAAGTGTCTTACTTGCCAGTGGACCGTGACGGACTAGTTGACGCAGGGAAGCTTGAAGAATCTATCTCAAAAGAAAAGACTGCTGTTGTAAGTATTATGCTAGCTAACAATGAAATCGGAACCATACAACCTATACAAAATTTCGTAAGGATTGTGCGTCGAAGATCAGATGATATCCTTTTTCATACTGATGCTGTGCAAGCACTTGGCAAGATCGGTATTAACTGTAGTGAATTGGGTGTAGATTTGATGGCGCTCTCATCCCATAAGATAAACGGACCCAAAGGAGTTGGCGCGCTGTATTTGAGAGAAGGCTCAAAGGTTTACACCATAATTTCAGGCGGTGGACAAGAAAAGGCTTTGCGGTCTGGAACCGAAAACGTCCAGGGGATTGTTGGCTTCGGAAAAGCGTGTGAACTGATCCTGCAGAGGTCTGACAAGATAAACAGGGATATCAGCCAGCTACGTGATCAGCTAGTAAAGAAAATAATTAGTGAAATACCCATGGCGCGTTATAATGGCCCGTCGGACCCAAACCTCAGAGTCCCAAATATTGTGCATTTTACATTTTTTGGAGTTAATGGAGAGGACTTGCTCATAAAGCTTGATGAACATGGAGTAGCAGCCTCGACTGGTTCTGCATGCTCGGTCAGAAGACAGAAGGAGTCACATGTTCTAAGAGCAATGGGTTTTAGTCTGCCGGAGATTTCAGGTTCGCTCAGATTAAGTCTAGGTCCTCAAAACACGAAGGAAGAGATTGGCCATGCCGTAGCAATCTTAAGAGCAGTAGTTGAGGAATTACGTGAATTTTCTCCCTTAAAATATACACTTGACCGAAATCGTTATAATGACAATATTCATGGAGGTTAACTATGTCCAATAGGTCTGCCTCAAGTAGCATTGAAATAGGAATGGAGGCGCCTGATTTTGAGCTGCCTGATATTGACATGAAAACTCATAAACTATCAGATTACAGAGGTAAAAAACTGGTGCTGGCGTTCTTTCCAGCGGCAGAATCTCCTGTCTGTACATTGGAAATGTGCAATTTCAGAGATTCTCTAAAGGACCTGATGGAAATTGGCGCGCAGGTAGTCGGCATTTCAGTGGACGGTCCATTTGCAAACAAGATTTTCTCGCAAAACAGGCAATTGAACTTTCCGTTATTAAGTGACTATAAAAGGGAAACAATAAGTAAATACGGTATCGTAATGAAAGATCTCGGGAACTTGAAGGATTATAATGCAGCAAAGCGAGCTATCTTTATTATCAATACAAATGGAATAATTTTCTACAAATGGGTCTCAGATAACCCTTTGATTGAGCCCAACTACGAAGAGATAATGTTAAGACTCAGAAAAGAAAAATAAAATTTTGTAGTTTTGAGGATGAAATACATATTTCCATCTCTTTATTGAGTGTGGCTATATGCTACTCAAGTACAGCCACAACGTCATATCTGGCAACCGTCGCACCTTGACTCACTTTAATCTGCTTAATATTGCCATCTTTATGAGCCTTTACCGCAACCTGCATTTTCATCGATTCCAACACAACTATTGGGTCTCCCTTTTTCACTTGGCTGCCTACCTGCTTAACAATATTAACTACCCTACCAGGAATCTGACTTGTAATGTTCTTCTCTCCGCCTTCTCCTCTTTCCTCTGCAGATAGAGACTCTTTGAGTATCTCTTGGATGCGTGGATACCTGTTTATGACTATGAGACTGTCGTCAATCAAGAGCCTAGTTTCATGGGTTTCTGACCGGACTATCTTTGCTCTATGGTACTTTTTATCCATGATGAATTCTATCTCGTTACCGATCATCTTTAGCAACAAGATTTCATAAGCGCTGCCGTCTATCCTTATGGTTAGAGTAGCTCGACCTGTGGTCTGAACCACTTCTGCATTTCGCAGTTCTTTCATACCGCCGACTCTTAGTTCCAAATCATAATCTCCTCTTCGTACTCAATGTAAGGCCGGTCCAAGCTGAGGACGACCGGTGGGAATGTGTATTCACGTCTTTGGGGTTTGTGTATTGAGTGAATTCTGAATGTATCAAGAAAGCCGCCACACCAGCGTCTAAATGCTTCCTAGTCTCTTTTTGAGAAGATTCAACCATTTTCTCTATTAATCCATATCGTTCCAAATAATCTGTTGAAAGCCTTCCTTGTATAAAGTTCGGTTCGTCCAATATTGTCTTGTAAAGAGGAATAGTAGTGTTAACGCCTTCTATTCTAAATTCCTTAAGGGCTTCTCGTTCCCTGATGCGAGCTTCTTCAAAGTCCCTTCCCCACGCGATAAGCTTTGCGACTAAGGAATCATAATAACCAGATACAGTGCAACCAGGATAAAGATATGAATCAACTCTTATGCCAGGACCAGAAGGCAAGTTACAATCAGGAACAGGACCAACGGATGGAGCAAACTCAAGAAATGGATCTTCGGCATTAATCCTGCACTCTATTGCTGCACCCTGCATCTTCAGTTGCTCCTGTCTAAAGTCGATTTCCTCACCCTGGGCTATCAGTATCTGAAGTTTTACTAAGTCTAATCCGGTAACTAATTCAGTTACAGGATGTTCTACCTGAAGCCTTGAGTTTATTTCAATAAAGTAGAATTTTCCGTCTGGGCCCCGCAAGAATTCGGCTGTTCCCGCGTTAAGATAATCCACTGCCTGTGCGGCTCTGACCGCTATTTCACCTACTTCTTCTCTTGTTTTCGCATCAACTACTGGTGATGGAGATAACTCTATAAGTTTTTGATGCCTTCTTTGGATTGAACACTCCCTTTCAAAAAGATGTCTTCCATTCCCATGAGAATCTAGCAATAGCTGGAATTCAATGTGTCTAATATTTTCTAAATATTTCTCTACAAAAAGAGCTGATTTTCCAAATGCGGCGTTGGATTCTGCTGAGGCCATTTCGAATTCCTCTTTGAGCTGTTCTTCGTTGGAGGCCATCCTAATGCCTCTGCCGCCTCCTCCAAATGCAGACTTTAGTAATATAGGATATTCCGCTTCAGCAGCGATATTCAGAGCTTCATCAACATCGTTTACTGTGCCGTCGCTTCCAGGCACGGTCGGAACCTTGGCCCTCTTCATTATTTTTTTGCATTTCATTTTGTCACCTGTTAACTCCATGGCTTTGCTCTTGGGTCCAATAAATATGATATTTTCCTTCTCGCACCTTTCTGCAAAGCCTTCATTTTCTGACAAGAATCCGTATCCTGGATGAATGGCATCTGCTCCTGCTACCTTGGCGGTTTCAATGATCTTGTCTATATTTAGATAGCTCTCTGAGGGCGGGGCCGCCCCTATGTGATAGCACATATCAGCAGATTTTACATGAAGTGATCTTACATCCTCGTCTGAGTAAATAGCGATTGATTGGATTGACATTTGTCTGCATGCACGTATGATTCTTAATGCAATTTCACCCCTATTGGCTATCAAAATAGTAGAGATCTTTGAGATTTTCCATCACTTCCTAGAGATTGATGTTTCCGTGTTTCTTGGGTGGTCTTATTTCTCTTTTGTTTGCTAGGCTCTCTAGGGCGCGAATGATAAAAGGCCTGGTTTCCATAGGATCTATAACGACATCTATGATACCCTTTTCTGCTGCTATATATGGGTTGGCAAACTTGTTTCTATACTCAGTGGCTAGTTTTTTCTTTATAGCCGACGCATCTGGAGACTGTTTTAGATCTTTCCGATGAATAATAGTGATTGCTGCTTCAGGTCCTAAAACCGCTATTTCGGCGGTTGGCCATGCGTAATTAATATCAGCCCTAAGATTTTTGCTTCCCATGGCGATATACGCGCCACCATATGCTTTTCCTATAATGCATGTTATTTTGGGCACTGTGGCTTCACAGTAGGCGAACAAAAGTTTGCTGCCATGTCTAATAATTCCGTTATGCTCTTGGTCTGCTCCTGGGAGATAACCAGGTGTGTCTACTAGAGTAACAACGGGAATATTATAAGCGTCACAGAATCGTATGAATCGTGCGGCCTTATTTGAAGAGTTGATATCTAGTGCACCGGCCAAATATGACGGTTGATTGGCAACTATTCCAACAGATCTACCGTTCATTCGTCCAAAACCTACCACAATATTCTCCGCGAATAGCTCGTGGACTTCCAGAAATTCTCCTCCATCTACTATCGCGCTTATTATTCTTTTCATATCATATGGTTGATATGGATTCTCTGGCAACACATTTACCAGATTAGGATCTACTCGATTAGGGTCGTCATTGTTTTCAGTTAGGGGTGGCTCCTCCGTATTATTTTGAGGTATGTAGGATAGCAATCTTTTAATTTTATCCATGCATTCAAATTCGTTTCTAACAGCAAAGTGTGCAACACCTGACTTTGATGCATGTGTTCGAGCCCCTCCTAGCTCCTCAAAGGAGACATCTTGGCTTAGAACTTCCTTTACGACTTCAGGTCCTGTGACAAACATTTGACCGATATTTTCTACCATAATAACAAAGTCTGTCATTGCAGGGGAGTACACAGCACCTCCAGCACATGGCCCTATGCTTGCGGTAATCTGAGGTACGCACCCCGAAGCAAGAGTATTATGGAAAAATATATCTCCGTAACCATCTAAGCTTAGCACACCTTCTTGTATTCTTGCGCCACCCGAATCGATTATACCTATAAGTGGAGCACCAACCTTCATGGCTTTTTCCATTACTTTGACTACTTTTCTGCCAGCCATTTCGCCAAGCGAACCTCCCAAAATTGTAAAGTCATATAAGTATGCAAATACGAGTCTTCCACTAATACGACCGAATCCAGTTATTACCCCATCGCCATAAAATTTTTGGCTCTCTGGCTCTCCTCTGTGGGTGACATATTTATCAATTTCTACAAATGTCATAGGATCCATTAAAAGGTCAATCCTCTCCCTGGCGGTCAACTTTCCCTTTGCATGTTGAGCGGCGAGCTTCTCGTTGCCTCCACCTGCCTCGGCTGCTCTCTTCAGGTCATACAATCTCTTAATTTTCTCCTCATGCATGACGGTGTAGATATTCCGAAAAGATAGATATATAAATTGATTAGAATACAGCAACAGATTGTTCCAAAAACTCCGATTCTATCTCTTGCACTTTGATATTACCAAGAATCTGTTACTCTCTTAGGCCGCTCCTGCCTCCACGAGCTCGGCGGAAGTAATTCATCCCAAGGTTGTAGTTCTCATAGAGAGACCTCAGGGTTTCTATCTCCTCTTCAAGTTTTTGGACATCGGATGCATTGCTGTGTTGGTTCTCCTTTAACTCTTCTAACATTTTTTTCTTATCAAGGATTAGTTTACCTACATCGCGTTCATATTCACTGGCCAACTGAGGAGTTTAGACATTTGATTTAATATTCTTTGCTGCTCACAAGATCTGAAAGAACCCTTTCTGTACTTGTGGTAGACTCGGCCCAGAAATAAGCTCTGAATATGCGTTCTTTACGCACATTTGTATATGGGATTCAATAGTAATAGTGCTTAGCGTGCTTAGCATCCATTGGAGTTTTTTCTCTATGGGTTCTTGGATAAAAGATAGCATATTATATTATTTAAAATCATTATGCAAAATCGTTAGAACCTGAGGTGCGTTATCAGGTGGGATTTCCCACTTAAACTGCACAGACCAGGAACTTTTATACTTTCCTACAAAATATTGTATCATTTTTTTGATACTTTAAGGCTGGTAATTTCCTTTAAGAGGGATTCAGCGGCCTTGGGGTCTAGGCCTAGTCCTCCAACAAACTGCCGTAGGTCGACCTTTTGACTAAGTAAGATAAGGAGGAGATAGGGAAGATAAGTCGCACTGAATGTGCTCACCGATGTGCGAGTCCTGTGCGCTAGGTTAACTAGCATTTCTCTTAAACCAAGTCGCCTGGCAATTATTGGTGCAGATATTGGCCAGGGCAGACTGTACTGATTGTACTTTACTTTCTGGCCTGTCAATATAGTAAATAGACCATAAGACAATATATCATCGATGTACTTCAGCAGAGTCCAGTGTCTATCTTTGGAAACTCTTCCTACTATTACGTCACATTTCGATAATACATTTAGTGCATCCACCACTTTCCCAGATTCAATATCAGAAGTTAAGATTGAAGAAAAAAAAGCATACATTATATCTTTTCGCCTTTCCTCAGATGATTGACCAAACCGAGGGTCAGAATATCCTCCATCAGCCCTCATCAAAATCTGTTTAGCTCCTTCAATAGTAGGTGAATTAAAAAAATCAGAAATGACTTGGGAGATATCTATGACAGAGGGAGAATCCCGTGCGGCGTCGTAGCCAGATATCTTTGCCTGTACGATGTTTAGTAAGGCTCTAATATCACCTTTGGCGCTTTTTATGAGATCGATCTTGTCTCTTAACTGCATATCTATTCCTTTAACTTGTAAAATTTGGTTAAGATAGAGCAGCAAAAGACTTGGATGCACTCTATCAAATTCAACAACTTTGCTCAACCTGACTAGCGTCTTTAACTTGGTGTTCTTAGTGTTGGACACCATGACAATAGGAACTGTTGGCTCTTTGATTAGTGTCAATAAAGATTCTATCCCGCCGGCATCCTGCCGACTAGAAATTCCATCGATCTCATCCAAAAACAAAAGTGTTTTCTCCGCAACTAAAGACTTGTTCTTTAGAATCGGAAGAATTGTTTCCGTGAGAACAGCCCTGTTGCGAGTGTCACTTGCGTTCATTTCGATCAAGTCATAGTTGTACTGGTTGGCTAAGGCCTTGATAATAGTAGTCTTTCCAACTCCTGGAGGACCAATTAAGAATAATGGTTTTGAGCCGTCGACCCATTTCAAAAGCCACTTGGCAACGATAATTCTGCCTTCTTCATTACCTACCATATCCTGTATTTCCATAGGTCTGTAGACATCAGACCACATAACATGGTACTGTGGTGGAAATGCTCTATATTTGTTGAGGACGATAATTGACCCTAATAGAATACTCTACATTTTTAGAGGTAAGCTTAGGTTCTTGCGTAGCAGGGGGTAAAGATCTCTTCGGTTAAGATCGTTGTACCAGTATTGGTTGTAATGACTTACTGTCAGAAACAGAAATTCCAAAAATGGCTTGTACTCGAAATCATGAGGCAACATATCCAAGCTTAGCTTGGCTTCGTTATGATAGGCTTCGCTTTTTTTCATTGTTAGTTCAAATGACTTCCTGACGTCATTTGTTGCGACAAAGAAATACAATGGCCAAGACGGCGTTTTTATTGAACCATTTTTTATTGCATCCTGTATTTCGTTTCCACATCCGACAGATTCTCCAGCTTTTGCCATCCCAAAACTAAAAATCTCGCTCAAAGGTTTCATATTTAATGCCATATTTCTGCCCGCCGTCCCCATTATGGCCCGGTATTTTTTGTAACAACCATTCATATTTTCATCATTTATTGAATCAGGCTTCATCTTTAACTTTGCATCAATTGACTGGCCGATCCTTGCATCCCTAAATCCCTCCTCAAATGATCTCAACATGTTGTTCCCTCCATGAGAAATCTTCTCCCTCGCTATTTCTAAAATATATGGATTCATTAGTCTATAATCATCAAGATATTCTAGGTCCTCATCTCTATCGATGATCCTGTCCATGGGTTCACTAAGATCTATTGCTATAAGATGACCATCAACTATTGCATTTTTCGTTTCGGTAGGCACATTTTGTTTATAATATAATGAAGCTGCATCGAACAAGGCATCTAGCACTGGAAATGTCATCTTGACAAAATTAGAGTTTAGTATTCTGTTGACTCTATCCGCCAAGAGCTCAGGTTTAGAAAGCCTCGTTCGTATATCAGAAATTTTATTATCTTCTAACGCGAGTTCGGCTGATCCTGTTTCTTCTACGAATTTTTTCATCGTTACGGCCGGGTTCGGATCCGAAATCACTTGGGTATGCAGCGAAAGAAGAAAACGCTTCGTAAAGTCTTGAAACCGGTCCTCTATATTGCTATTGTATTTGTAGAATTGTTTGTATCCCTTTTCCCGTAGTATTCCCTGCTTTAAGATTTCTTTTCCAGATTTTGTACCCATTAATGCGGATTTCTTAAATAGAAACTCGTCTTTACTACTCATCGATATCGTTTGAGTAATATTATCTCGTTATTTAACTTTGGTTTCAGAATCGATCTCGGGTACCTATCTGTTAAGTTTGGTACATTTTTAGTCTTGAACTAACCGTTCTTCCGATACAAAATATATAAAAATCAGGAAATAACTAACGCATTTCTTAGCAATCTTCCTTGCAAATTGGGATTGGATCTAGTATGCTATGTTATATGTTAGTACTATCGTGAAGACATGGCTATACGTTCCTGCTCGTTCTTTTTCTTTATAGCATAACTTGACATATCATTTGCAGCGGTCAATATAATCTCTTTTGCCAATACCTCTTCTATTGACTGCAGGCTAGAATATGTCGACTCTCTGACGCCTTCGGCTATGAAGCGGAGTGCCAAATCTACTCTCCTTAAAGGGGCGACATCAACGGAGACATGGTAAACTACTCCTCCATATACTATCCTAGTTGTATCTTCATTAGGTGATGCATTTTCCACTGCTTTTACTAGCAACTCGACAGGATTCTTGCCGGTCTCCAAGTTTATGATGTCAAGAGCTGTATCTATTGTTTTGAATATTCTTGCCTTTTTGCCTCCCATTCTTCCAGTATTTTTTGCATACCTTTTGCCGAAATGCATCAGCTTGTTTGCCAACCGTTCTACAATATGAACTTCAGCCTTCTTCATTCGTTGATGCTCATGTCTGCCAAACGTAGTAGGTATCACTACGGAAGGGACAATAGATATGACATTCTGTAATCCTGGGTCGCTTACTTCAATTTTCCTGACGTCCCATTTGTTAAACAAAAGAATATTGGGGTGATCCTTGGATGGCATATCTATCTTCTCGGTTTCTCCTTTTTTCCTCTCACAAGCTCATTAAGTGATACATCATTCACCTTAAAGACTCGCCATCTAACTCCAGGAATGTCTCCCATTGCACCACCCATAGAGCCTCCAATTCCTTCTAAAGCGACTTCGTCATGTTCGTCCACAAAATTAAGAGCCCCATCCTTGGGTAAGAAGGCAGTTACGGACTTGCCGTTCTTGATTAGCTGAACCCTAACACATTTCCGTACTGCAGAATTAGGCTGCTTTGATTCAATGCCGACCTTTTCTAAGACTATTCCGCGGGCTTGAGGAGCCCCTTCCAATGGATTAGCCTTTTTATCTAGCATTAACATTCTTCTTTTGTAGTACTTATTTCCCCATCTAGCGCGAGTTCTTTTTGCTCTGAGAACCCTACCAGCAAACAAGCCTAAAGGAGATTTAGCCACTAAATATTCACCTTATTATGGATATTTGGAGATTGCTCCGGGCTTACTATGAGTACATTGGATATTTGGAAGTATCGCTTTGCAAGCAGTCTTGCTTTTTCAGCATTCCTTCCGTCTTTTCCCACAACAACACCTTTTTTCTTTGGATCGACAACAACTATGGCTTGTTTTGTCCCATCCATTCTCTCGGAGATCTGTATCTCCCGGATCATGTCTGCATTTAATATATTGCTGATGAATTCAGGCGCTTCTTCAGAATGCTCAACTAGTTCAACCTTTCTAGTGACTACGTTCTGGAGTTGTTTAATAGTTGTTCCCCCTTTTCCAATAGCAAGACCCATTTGTCCTTTGTTAACAACGAAGATTACCCTGTCCATCTTGTTGTCTACTATGCAATCTCTAGCCGTCGCACTTGTCACGTTTTGGAATAAGGACATAAGTCGCAATTCATCAGAGGTCAGCTTTATTTTCTCAGTCATTGCGTAATTCCTCTAAAACGGTCGTAATCTAATTTTATCATAAACATACGAAGACAATCCATCCTGAATAATCACGTCCAATTTAAGTCTTAATGATCCTGATCTAATCTATATATCTATAAAGATTACCTGGACTGCAGCAGATAATAAATAATAGCATACCCCAGAAACTAAAACGTGGTAATGATAATCTCGCCAAACTAGAGCCACTTCCATGGAATGTTTTGACATACCCTTCATAACTATTTCAAGTAAACAAGAGCACCATTGCAGTAAGACCTTTTGGAATTCAAATAGCCTTTCTTTTGCGACCATTTCAATATTTACCTTATATTATTCTTTATCCTGTAAGATGCTATCAATATCTTCTGTGCTCACAGCTTTAAGAGAAATTGTAGAAACTTTGTACGGCATCCCACATAATCTAGCCAGCTGCAGAGAACTGCCTCTGAAATGGTACAAAGGAATATTCGAACTGGCGGCCTGACTTTGTAGCTTCTCCCTGAGTTTTTCCTCCATTGATTCAGATATAATAATAAGCTTTGAACCTTTGACAGAATTCATGACCTCTCTAGTTCCAGCTTTATATTTCTTAGACGAGATGGCTTCTCTAGCTATTTTTTCTATTCTCTTTGCCATTCTCCTCTTTCACGCTCATATACAAGTCAACCATTCCTGTTCCTACTGGGACTGTAGCTCCGACAATTACGTTTTCTGTCACACCTTTTAATGCTTCTACCTGACCTTCTAACGAAGCTCTAGCAATAGTAGGAACCGTTATTTCGAAAGCTGCCCGTGCAAGTACTGATGCCTTTGTACCTGCTATACCATGGCGACCTATCTGCTGTAGATAACCCTTGGAGGTCATTAGGTCTGCAACAAGCATGATGTGTCGTGTATCGACTTCAAGACCCTGTTCTTCTAAAGTGTTAGTAATTTCTTTTATTAACGCCGTACGCGCCGCTTCAATGCCTAACGTCTGCCATATTTCATAAACATTGTTAGTGGTGGATCTTGAGGTATCAACTCCGTCTATAGATAGGACCTTTGCGAGGTTGGATCCGGCAGTCTGTATCACCCATTCTTCGTCTTGTTTCACTATCGTTACCCTTTCGATATCAGGTACGCCCTTTACTCTCGTATTTAGAATCTTATTCCTAAGAGTCAAAATGGTTTGTGCGTCAGATTCCTCTGGAGTTGTCACCTTTATGATGTACTTTTTCTCGTTCATAGAAATGTCATACTTCTTCTTGGAACCTTTTAGCACTTCATAAACTTCCTTGAAATCACATCCTCTTTCGTTAAGCTTGTCCTCGGAAAAATGAAGACTTATGACTCCAGAATAGTCTGTATCGGTTCTCTGAATTAAGTCACTTACCTTAGTGAAGATTATTTGTTGTGCTATTTCTAAAGCTTTTTCACGTGAAACCTTGTGTTTGTTATCCAAATATATGTCCATTGTTGGTGTAACTGGTTTCTTACGGGCATCTACCAGTTCTATAAGCCTGGGAAGCCCTAGCGTAACATTCCTCTCCTTAACCCCTGCAAAATGAAATGTTCTAAGCGTCATTTGCGTACCTGGTTCTCCAATAGATTGAGCTGTGACAACTCCTACAGCCTCGCCCGGCTCGGCTAGAGCGCGTTGCATCAAATCAACAGTCTTCCTTAACACCTTTTCGACCCCATCCTTACTTAATTTATACTGTGAGAAGGCGTTCTCCAGCTGCGTCCTCATCTTAGGATTTAGGTTATCCGAATATTTTGTCAAGATTTTTCCAATTTCGGCTTCAGTTGCTTTTTTCCCTTCATCCACTATAGATTCACTTTCGATTAGACGAGAAATATTAGCTGCTTCACCATGATCGCTCTTTGCGGGGTCGACACCATCTTCTCCATATAGATACTGAATAATGTTGCCATGAGGATCCCGAACAGTATGATCGTACTCGATTTTCAAGTGCTCCAAAGCATTAATCAATCTCCTTTGCATATATCCTGATTGTTGAGTTCTGACCGCAGTGTCTACAAGACCCTCTCTTCCTCCCATTGCATGGAAGAAAAACTCCAAAGGACTCAGACCGTCTCTATAATTTGACTTAATAAAGCCCTTCGAATCGGGATTGGTATCACTTTTCTTGAAGTGTGGTAACGACCTGTTATGGTAGCCTTTTTGTATTCGTTTTCCTCTAATAGACTGCTGACCAAGAGCAGCGGTCATTTGACCTATATTCAATGTCGAACCCCGTGCCCCGGTGGAAGCCATAATTATACCTGAGTTGTCGTCGGGGAAGGCTCTGTCAGCTGTCCTCCCAGCTCTGTCCCGCGCTCTGGATAGCTCGTTGACTACATACAATTCTAAAGCCTCCTCTGGCGCGAGACCCCTTGTAAGAGGCAGATTCCCCTCGTTGTATTGCCCTATCAGATCATATACTTTATCATAGGCTTTCTCGATGACGGTCTGTATTTCTTTTCTTGTGTCCTCGCTTAACCACAAGTCAGAATATCCATAGGTAAAACCTCTGTGCGTTATGAATGTCTTGAGCATCACTAGTATTGAGTCGAGGAATCTTCCTGCTCGATCATTGCCGTAATCCTTGACTAACCTATGGAGAACGCTATCAGGTTCTTCTGCTCCTATAGAGGCCTTGTCAATAACTCCACTTATCAACTGACCGGCTTTTATGACAACATCTCTACCTTCCTTTTTCGTAGCCTTTGTCCATTTTGAAGTTACTATGAAATGGAAGTCTCTGGGCAAAAATAGGGAAAAAAGCTGCTTACCAGAATAAAGCTTGGTCCCGTCTCTACTTATGTCAGGTTCGGGCAGGTTCCCCTTATAGCCCCCAATAAGAGCCAGGTTTGCGAATTCTTCTCTGCTTAGAGTCGTATCATCTCGAGTCAATATGAAGGCGCCTGTTATGAAGTCTCTTATTCCTCCAATTATAGGACCGCCATATCTTGGGGAAACTAGCTGATCTTGGACACGCATAAGCAATGCCGCTTCCGCTCGGGCTTCTTCGCTCTGGGGAACATGTAAATTCATTTCATCCCCATCGAAGTCAGCGTTATAAGGAGGACATACTGCAGGATGCAATCGAAATGTCCGATAAGGTAAGACTCTGACATAGTGAGCCATAATTGACATTCTATGCAACGATGGCTGCCTGTTGAAGATTACGATATCTCCGTCCGACAAGTGTCTTTCCACCATAAATCCAGGAGCAAGCGACTCTGCCAATATCTTCCTGTCACTGACATAGTCTAACCTTATTTTGACCCCATCTGGGCGAATAATATAATTGGCGCCAGGATAGATGTTCGGACCGTTTATCACGTGCCCCTTTAGTCTTTCTATATTCCACTGAGATATTGCCTCTGGAATAGTAAGTTTTTTTGCTACATCTATTGGCACTCCAACATTGGAAATGGCGAGGTTCGGATCTGGTGAAATTACTGTTCTACTAGAGAAATCTACTCTTTTCCCTGAAAGGGATCCTCTAAATCTTCCTTCTTTACCTTTTAATCTCTGAGTAAGTGTTTTAAGAGGTCTTCCAGATCTGTGATGCGCCTGCGGTATCCCGGATACTTCATTATCAAAATATGTCGTCACGTGATACTGTAGTAAATCGACTAGATCTTGTACGATTAGAGGGGGAGTTCCGGCCTCCTTACTTTCCTTTAGCCTTTGATTAACCCGTATTATATCAACAAGCTTATGAGTTAGATCATCTTCGGAGCGTATACCAGTCTCTAAAATAATGGATGGCCTTACAGTGACTGGCGGTACTGGTAAAACCTGCAACACAAACCACTCAGGCCTAGCAGTAGCAGGATCATAACCCAAAAGAACAAGATCGGTATCAGGAATATGAACCAGTCGTTCTCTAATGGTTATAGGCAAGAGCCTATTTTCTCCTGCTTCTGTTTTTTCTACAAATATTGTAGGTTTAGTAAAAATTAAATCATATTGCTCCTTTTCACAATGTGGACAGACCTTAACTTTCTTGGCCTTTTCTATTATCTCTTCCCTGATATTTTCTAACGTAATGATTGCATATGCGGCCTTAGAATCTCGGATATTCTTGTACTTTGCTAGCTCTTCTGAAGACAATTTGATCTTATTGCAACTTCTACATGTGATCAAAAGCAGCTTATGGATATCATCAATGAAGGCAATATGCAGTACCGGTTCTGCTAATTCGATATGACCAAAATGTCCAGGGCACCTCGCCGACGTATTTCCACAAGTAGCACACTTCTGACCCGGCTCGAGGGTGCCTAGGCGGTTGTCCATTAATCCACCTTGGACAGGCATTCCGTCTTCATCATAGGTCTCAGGAGCAGTTATTTCTGCAACACTAAACTTGCGGACTTCCACTGGCGACCAAATACTGAATTTAATTCCGCCCAGAATCTTAGCCGGTTCTTCCATGATAACCAATTCCTCCTATATCTAAGCTATACCTTCTCCTTGGCCAGTAATCGGGGAGCCACATTAAGACTCATCATCTCTTGTAACAAAAGCTTGAAGGCATAAGCAATTACCACCGAAGAAATTTTTGACTTTTCGCCACAAACCCTGCATATGAAACGTCGTTGCTTAACATCATAATAGGCTAGGAGCCCACACCTTTCACAAACGTTTATCTCAGCTTTATCTGACTCCTCAAGTAATCTGTCTTTTAGCATCATAGAAGCTCCATATGCAATCAAGCAGTCTCTTTCCATTTCACCAAATCTGAGCCCCCCTCCTCTTGCTCTTCCTTCTGTGGGTTGTTTCGTAAGCATTTGCACTTGCCCTCTAGCCCGACTATGAATCTTATCCGCCACCATATGATGTAATTTCTGATAGTATACTACACCCATATATACATCGGCAGGGAATTTCTTACCGGTCCTTCCGTCGTACATTGTTTCCTTGCCAGTATGTTTGAAGCCGTACTGTTCCAGGACATTCTTTATACTGTCAAATTTCTCTCCAAGGAAAGCCGAACCGTCAACAATTGTCCCTCTAAGAGAGGCGGCCTTGCCTCCTAAGGATTCCATAAACTGCCCTACAGTCATCCTAGAGGGAAAGGCATGAGGGTTTATCATAATGTCAGGAACCACCCCGTCCTCAGAATAAGGTAGATCCTCCTGGTTGACTAACATTCCAATTACGCCTTTCTGGCCGTGCCGCGATGCAAATTTGTCACCTATTTCAGGCACCCGCATATCGCGAACTCTTATCTTATACATCTTCCCCCCCTCCACAGATTGGGTCATAATAACAGTATCAACAACGCCGTTTTCAGAAGGTCTGACGCCAATAGACGTATCTCTTCTATATGGACCTTTCACTTCAAATTCCTTGTACTCTTCCATAAATCTTGGAGGTGAGGTTCTCCCAATCAGTATGTCTCCGCCTGTGACAACAGCTTCATGTATGATAGCACCGTCATGCTCTAGTAGCCTATATGCCTTTTCTCCTCTATAACCCCTAATATTGGCATCAGACTCAGGAAGTTCGAAATTATCTTTCATGCCTCCCGGGTATTGCTTAGCCTCTGCTTCATATACCCTGTAGAAGAAAGTTCTTCCAAGCCCCCTTTCAACAGATGATTTGTTGAAGACAATTGCGTCTTCAATGTTGTATCCTTCAAATGGTAACACAGCTACTATACAGTTCTGACCTGTAGGCCGATCGTCGAGGCCAAGCAGATTAATAGCCTTGGTACTGACCGTAGGCGTTTGCGGGTATAGCATAAAATGCTGACGAACGTATGTACTTGCATTCATCAAAGGAGTTGAGAAGCCAAGACTTTGCTTTGCCATAGCACTCTCATAAGTATTTCTTGGTGACTGATTGTGTTCAGGATATGGGATAATCGAAGCTCCTACACCAAGTATTGCAGAAGGAAAGATTTCCAAATGAGTGTGACTATCTTCAAGTTTACTTGTATCCATTGCAATATAACAGTTCTCTTCTTCGTTTGCATCGACGAGCTCAATTATTCCCATGTATAGTAGATCAGACCAAGAGAGAAATTTCTTGCTAATTTTCTCAATTATCTCGTCTGTAACCGAATTCTTTCCTTCTTTTACAATGGACAATGGTCGCAGAACTCGACCTGCATTACAACTTATGTAAAGTCTGTTTGTTGCATTGGGATTACCAGAGGAATAAAAATAGACACTTACATGAGGATGAATTTTACCCGACCGCCTCAGACCTCTCAGAGTGTCCGAAGTTTTCTGTCCGTCTTCTGAGTACCCAATTAGCTTTCCGTCAACAAAAACTCTTGCTCCTCTTCTTCTTATGTCTTCTTTAGCTTCATCAACGTGCTGCACACCTAGTTCGTACATTTTTTCGATTATTTCAGCAGAAGGTACGCTGACTGAAATTATTGCAGACAATGCCAAGTTCTTAACAAGACCACAGTTCGAACCCTCTGGTGTTTCTGCTGGACAAATCCTACCAAAGTGAGTAGCATGGAGGTCCCTAGCTTCAAAATTTGGTTGACTCCTACTCAGTGGAGACTGTATTCGTCTCAAATGACTAATGGTTGACATGTAATTAGTCCTGTCCAATAACTGAGTCACGCCAACTCTACCTCGTCCCCAATTTCCCGTTGCTATCGCATTGTTGAGTTTATCAGAAATGATTCCCGGCCTAACTGCTGCTGCCACTGCATTTATGCCCCGTTTTTGACCCGACCTTTCTAATTGATACTTCATATCTCTTATGAGATTTCTGAAGGCGGTTCTGAAAAGGTCAGCGAGCATTTGCCCAGCGAACTTTATTACCTTATTTCCGTAATGGTCCTTGTCATCAGCATCAACCCACCCTAGCTTGAGTTCAATTAGTTTGCTGGCCGCTTCACCAAGAAATAAGGCCTTCTCATGTCTGTTGTCGGGATTTTTACCTAGGTGGGGTAGAAGTCCCCAATCGAGTAGAGTTTCAGCCCTCTTTATTTGGAACTCTTCCAGCATTCCAGGGGCGATTCTTTTGCTAATATAGACTATTGAATCACGACTCGTAACAATTTCTCCTATCTTTTCAAACGAGGGTTCAAGTTCGTCCTGTATTGCCTCGTTTAAAGATACGGCGTTGGCGATGTCCTTATCCGACTCGAGGCCTAACGCACGTACTAAGGTAACTAATGGTATATCCACTGGTGAGCCAGGTATTTTAGCAACAATTGAGCCGTCAGGCCGCATTATGAGCTCAAGTTTCGCTCTGTAACCGACTATCGAAGAATATACTTTGGCCTTGTATAGCAAGGCACCGGTAGTCTCTTCGACATCAACTATGATTTTGTTATAAGAGAGGTCCTCAAGGCCAACTATGACACGTTCAGAGCCATTGATAACGAAATAGCCGCCAGGGTCTCTTGGATCTTCTCCAAGTTCTATAAGTTTAGATTCGACAAGGTTATGTAAAATGCAAGCATTGGACTTTGCCATAACAGGCATGTCTCCCACATGAATAAATCTGGATTCCAAAATTTTCCCATCTTCCACTATACTACATTCTAGCATAACCGGAGAAGCGTATGTGAGATTCCGCAGCCTTGCTTCTACAGGCGCTACATGTGTAATTGAACCATCCAGTTCCATTATTCGAGGTTGTTGGAGCTTTATCTTTCCCAACCTTATTTTGTACGGATATTCTGCAGTTTCTATTTCGATCTCTCCAACTTCATCAATGATGCTTTGTAGGCCACGTTCCATGAACTCATTGTATGAATTTAGGTGTTGTCGTGCGACACCCTCTCTTCTCAAAATATCATTAATTAAAGCCCACATTGAGAAAATTCCTCCATGATCAGAAGTCAACCTTCTACAACGTATCGGTAATATACACTTTCACCCGAAGTCGGACTTCGGCGAGTAATCTTGATAATATCCCCTGGTCTTGCCTCAAGATCTTCAATGCCTTTATCGCTTCGCATGATATATGGCAATTGACTTGGTTTCGTGTTAAATTTTTTCAACACTTCTTCCGCCTGGTTCTTAGGAAGAATCTCGTGTTTCGGTTGATATACATGGTCCGTAATCTTCAGTAATTTCTTTTCTGATGACAACTCAGCTTATCACCTTTCACAAAATTTCGGTCAACACACAAAAGACAGGCCATGAAAGCTTACAATCCCATAAACCACTGTGCATGAAATATCTCAATAGTACGAACATATATAAGTATCCGATACTTTCGGATGAGAAATATAAGTAGCGTACAGTAGTTGATAAAGATTAAGGAATAATATTATACCACTTCAAGTACGGAGATGACAGAATGAATTATTCAACCTCGGCTTTTATCTTCTTAGCCAATGATGATGACATAACATCAATAATGAGATCATGCATTCAGTCTTCCCATGCACAGATGAATACGCATACAAACAACATCTGTCCATATGGCCAGTAATAAGTTAGGTAGTTTCTCTTGACAGATACAACTACACCCAATTCTAAATCGATTGAGGTTATGAAACATGAGATCGAGTCGGAATTGGCGTTAACCTCTAGGTTTGAGTTGATCGAACGAATAGATCCAACAAGATGTGTGATGACTGGTTCTGGGGATTCTTATGTCGCTGCGTCCATAGCGAGTTATTTATCATGCTGCAGAATTATATGTTGTTATCCGTCTACTTTGACTCTTAACCCGAATATCTTGGTCGACAAGGATTTATACATTATTTCAATTTCTGGACGTACTGCTCACAATATTGCCGCTGCAAAACTTGCAAAACAGAGCAATGTTAAAACAATTGCAATTACAGCCGACCCACAAAGCGAGCTCGCTAAGAACTGCGATAGAATAATAGGAATAAATTATAGAAAGCCAGGTGTCTTAACAAGTGGAACGGTAAGTTTCCTCTCTAGTGTGCTTACGTGCATATCACTAACGACCAAGGTGACGTATAATAAAAAAAATTTGCGGAGGGCATTTGAAACTGCTAATATCATGGTCGATAATTTGTTGAAGAAAATTCCAGATACATTGTCATCCATTTTATTCCTGGCAGATGGGCTACTATATCCTGTTGCTTGTTATGGTTCCCTAAAGGTGAATGAAGTTTTAGGTATCAGATCTTTTCCCTACTCTCTAGAGGAGTATTGTCATGCACCTCTATTTAGCATAAAGAAAGAAGACTCAGTTATTATCTTGAATAATTCAGAAAGCCATAATACTAGCGCCAAAACTGTAAGCAAATTCACAGAAAAACTTGACAGATTAAATTATTCATCAATTTCTCTAGATTTTCCCATGTCATCTTCTCTGGCTGGTCTATTTCAATCCATTTTTTTGGTTCAGCTTCTAGCCCTCAAAATGGCTGAAAGAAATGGTCTAACGGATTGCTTTTTTGTCCAAGCCCTGGATCTTATGGAAATTAGTTCGGGATATATCTATTAAGGTACTTTTTCTGCCAAAGAAATAGCATAGGTATTCCCAAGTGTTACGCGTACGACTTTTGCTGCCGAAAGGATCTAATAAAAAAATCATATGAAAGAATTCCTAATTGCTTATATGCATGGAGTTCAACTGTCCTTATACAGCCATGCAGAATGTGACTTTGGATAAACTGTGGTTATGTCGTGAATGCAACGTGAAGTTTATCTTCTTTTCCGACGTTAAGGAGCATATTAGAATGAATGGTCATATCCAAATTACAGAGTTCGATCTTGTAACCGGTCAAACCGTAACTTCCTAGGGACACAATAGTCAGCCAATTAGGAACTATGGAAACCCCAGAAGAAGATTTTGAGGTGGAATGCGATACTAATTACTTGCCTACAAAAATCGCCCAAGACCTAAAAGAAAACTCCAGAATTGATCGGCGAACTCCAGTTTTCGTATAAAATTATAAAAAAGTTATATAAACAGGTATATATATAGTTGTATTTAAAGCGACCAGTATGCCGCAAACCAAGCCGATTGTCAGTATTGAAAACGTTGTTGCATCAGCAACAGTCAACCAAAATGTGAATCTTAATCTAATTACTCAGATATTTCCCGATGTTGAATACCATCCTGACCAATTCCCAGGACTTGTGTTCAGATTGAAATCTCCGAAGACTGCGACTCTAATATTTAGTTCAGGTAAGATGGTTTGTACCGGAGCAAAGTCAGAGGAACAAGCAATAAAAGCGGTTAAAAATGTGGTTCAAAAATTGAAGAAAGGGGGCATCCCTATCGAACACGAACCTATTATCGAGATTCAAAATATAGTTGCATCTGCAAGTCTTGGCGGTAAAATACATTTAGAACTAGCAGCTCGAGTACTTCCTCGTAGCATGTATGAACCCGAACAGTTTCCAGGATTAATTCATCGGATGCTGGATCCAAAGACGGTTATTCTACTTTTCGCTAGTGGTAAATTGGTTTGTACGGGGGCAAAAAAAGAAAGCGAAGTTTACAGAGCTGTTCACAATTTGCACACTCTGTTGGAAGAGAAGAATCTGATGATTTATGAAGGATAATTTGACTATAAATTAAATACAAGGGCTCAGAATAGTATTTGAAATACTATTATGCGGTGAACACCGAAGTCTCACTGGTCAGATGTAAGCCTCTTGTTAGAGATCTGAAGCTTATACTGACCTCGTTACCGTATTTTCCATATCACTAAGATGCCTGAAATCTGGTTCCGATACGGCACTACTGACATAGCACTCGATATTCGATTTGAAAATCTGTATAAGGAACTAATATCATCATCTGTGCCTTTATCAGACGAACAAGTAAACGATAAACTCCAAGAAATTCCCCTGCATGAGAATAGCCTTATTATTGTCTTGTCCTCCTCGGCGGCTACAAGGAGGGTACTCTCGTGGATAGTCGACTCTGCAGCCACCAAAGGTATAGACGGAATCCATATCGTGACCTTACCTAGACTGAAGGACTTTATCGATATACGAAATGAAAAATACGCCTCTTCTCTCCTAGGGGCCAATGATTTGCTCTCCTTAGGCGAGGCCATGCATAAATACCAAGAAACTTTGTTTCTTTCCCATTCAGCGTACGATCCTCTTTTTGGTTTCGAAGGCACTCCTACGCAGTTATTACGAAGTTTTAATAAAGAGAAAATGTCGCAAGCTATTTTGTTACGAAGCAGTGACTTTCCCAGTCCCGGTGTTACAACTAAGCCCTATAACCTGGCATTATCTGAATGTAGGGATATATATTCAACATCAATAGAGATTGTGGGTAATTGCGACAGAATATTTGACATCTATTGTGGATCCATAGAGGAAAGTTTTAAGAATGCCTGCTCAAAGCTTCTTGAGAGTTCTGTCGTCAAAGAGCAACGTGTAAAATCTGAGATCGTGAGTCCTGGTAGTGAACCTATATATCACTCAACTTTGACTGAATCGCTTAACTGTCTGTGGAATTGTACAAACATACTTAGCGAAAATGGTTCGGCAGTCCTCCTCTCGGAAGCAAGAGGAGGATTGGGTTCTAAGGCATTAGAAATGTTTGTACAAGGAAGGCTATCAGATCCTTTGCCGTCAGAAGGCAGGGAATACATAGAAGGCCAGGAGCACTTGATCTTCTTGCAGGCTATGCGTGAAAAATATAACATTGGAGTTGTATCGACTCTTCCGCAGTATTATCTGAAAACCAAATTGGGATTGGAAACGTTTGATAGCTTGAAACATGTACTAGCAAAATTACTATCTAAGTACGGCAAAAATCACAAAGTGACCTTGATATCTGATGCCCATTCTACCTTACCCAAAGTAGATATGAATTTCAATAAGGAATTTGAACTACCGGACAAAAAGGAATGACTTAGTTCTTTAAACCAGTCTTTTCATAGTAGTAGCATTAATAGAATGAAGATTCTTTTTGAATACTTCAATGCGCATGACTAAATTGGCATCCTATAAGGGCGCGGGGATTAATAGAAGAACGTTGGAGATGTATCATACCGCTATAGGCCGCCTAATCGCCTCCACCCATAGCTATTCGACCTGTGCAAGGGTACTCCCTATAATTGGACATTATGCTGGCCTTTTCGAGATTAACAATAATGTATTCGCACTCCATGCAGACGGAGTAGGCACTAAGCTAATAATTGCTCAAATGATGCAGAGATATAATACAATTGGTATCGATTGCGTTGCGATGAATGCTAACGACATTATATGTGTCGGAGCGCGTCCTGTTGCTTTCATAGATTACATTGCATTGAAATCATCAAATAATGGTGTTGTTAAGGAAATTCTAAGGGGCCTAGTAAAGGGGGCCAAAATTGCCAATGTCCCAATTGTAGGAGGCGAAACAGCGATTCTTCCTGATGTTATATCAGGACCTGACAGGGCCAGGGCCTTTGATTTGGCAGGAACTATACTTGGCGTAGTAGACAGAAAAAAGAGACTAATCCTGGGTAAAGATATTCTAGATAAAGACGTCATTTTAGGAATAGAAAGTAGTGGATTACATTCTAATGGTTACTCATTGGCAAGGAAGATCCTTTTGTCAAAGTATTCAATTAACGATCAACCATTCTTCCTGCGCAAAGCCCTCGGTGAAGAAATGTTGATCCCAACAAGAATTTACGTCAAGCCTGTATTAGAAATTTTGCAAAAGGCAGCTTCTATTCCAGTACATGGCTTGGCCCACATAACTGGAGGGTCATTTACTAAGCTTCTTCGTCTCAATAATAAGATGAAATACAATCTGATGAACTTACCTTCCCCTAGTGGAATCTTTAAACAAATAGCATTTGACGGGCCTGTAGGTTTAAAGGAAATGTATAGGACATTTAATATGGGGATAGGGTTCTGTGTAATTGCACCAAGAGAATCTGTAAACTCTATTTGCAAGGTATTTCGTCGACACCATATGTTATGTAAAGAGATAGGTACTGTCGATCGGAGCAGTAGGGGAGAGGTGAGTGCCTCGTTGAGTGGAAAACAATACACACTTGCCAGATGAACATCGTATTACATGGAAAAGCTGTACAAACCTACAAGACAAATTCTATACAAAAATTAATATTCGTTCGAGAAGCCCTGTTCATATTATTGGATTATAGGATAAGCCGGGCAAGGCAGGAATCCCAACCTCTGAATTCGGCCTACGAGCAGGTCTGCAAGAAAATAGCCCTTGAATTGGAGAGTCTCGAGAACCCACAATACAAGGAGGTTCTCGCAGTTATCAAGAAATTATGTTCAAAGCAAAAACTTCCATTCATACCCAGAAATCAGAGTATTCTAAAATATGTTGGCCATCAAAGTGCAGCGAGAAAATTGTTAAAGGTGAAGCCAGTGAAAACTGCGTCAGGAGTGGCAGTAATTGCATTGATGCCAAAGCCATTTACATGCCCTCATGGAAGATGCATATACTGCCCAGGAGGAGTAGATGTAAATGTACCTCTTAGCTATACGGGCACAGAACCGTGTACTAGATACGCACAGCGATATAATTTTGATCCGTACAAGCAAATACAATCTAAATTGAAATACCTTTGTTCAAGTGGTCATAGTTTAGATAAAATAGAATTAGTCATAGTGGGGGGCACTTTCCCATTTTTTCCAATAGAATATCAAAGGAATTTTGTCAAATCAAGTTTTGATGCTCTGAACAATACCCAATCCAGGAACTTGGAGGAATCAATGGAAATAAATGAAAAGGCGAACACAAGATGTGTGGGTTTTACGATTGAAACTAAACCCGATTACTGTAAAACGCCCCACGTTGATGTTATGCTAGGGCTGGGGATTACAAGGATAGAGATAGGAGTACAGTCACTGCAAGAAGAGACATACCGGATAGTAAATAGAGGACATAACTTGCTCGATGTAATAGAGTCGTTTCAGATTGCACGCGACGCTGGATATAAAATCGTTGCTCACATGATGCCAGGTCTGCCAAATGCAACACCTAATAAAGACATAGAGGACTTTCAAAAGCTATTCAAAGATCCGTGCTTTAGACCTGATATGTTGAAGATCTATCCTACATTGGTTTTGAAGGATACTGGTTTATACAGTTTATATCAACGTGGAAAATACTGTGCCTATTCTCACGAAGAATATATAAAAATACTGGTAGAAGTTAAGAAAGCTGTCCCCCCATGGATTCGAATAATGCGTGTGCAAAGAGAAATTGAAAATAAAGACATTGTAGCCGGACCGAGGGAGGGGAACCTTAGACAATCTGCGCTTCGCAAACTGAAGGAACTTGGTCTAAGATGTTGTTGTATAAGATGTCGAGAAGCCGGTCTCCAAAACCGTATGATGCTTCATGACCATGAGATTCGCATGAATAGAATAGACTACATTGCATCAGAGGGAAAGGAGGTTTTTTTATCTTTTGAAAGTAAAGATGGACTATCACTTTTAGGCTTTTTGAGACTACGAGACCCGGCCTCTCCTCATAGACCAGAGATTAAAGGGCAAGGCTTTTCTGGATGCGGCAAATCAGCTATAATAAGAGAATTACATGTCTATGGTGTTTCTGTGGATATTGGGTGTATTCCGGGAAATGATTCTTACCAACATAGAGGTTATGGAATAAAGCTAATGCAAGAAGCAGAGCGCATTGTAAGGGATGAATTTGGTTTGAAAAAGATATCCGTTATAAGTGCTGTTGGCACAAGAGAATATTATAGGAAAATCGGATACTATAGAAATGGTCCTTATATGACCAAGAACTTGTGATGAGACTTGCCCGGCCCTGAAATTGAAACAATTGGCAAAGGCACATGGATGGACAAGATTGCTGATTCTATTATAAACCGTGAAAGGAACGTAGGCAGATCGTTGGAATTAATAAAAGTAGAGAGTGGTCTTGGAGCCTCGGGTATTCCACATATTGGAAGTATGGCGGACGCAGTAAGATCGTATGGTGTATCATTAGCTTTGCAACATTTAGGTTATACATCATATCTAGTGGCATATTCCGATGATATGGATGGATTGAGGAAAATTCCTAGTGGCTTTCCATCATGGCTTAGTGAATATATAGCTAAGCCCGTATCAACAATTCCAGATCCCGAAGGAGACTGTCATAGGTCATATGGTGACCATATGACAGATTCCCTGCTAAAGGGACTGGAAAGCATAGGCATCCATTACGTCTTTCAGAGCGCGGCCGAAGCATACCAAAAAGGAATGTTCCTCGATCAAATTGATAACATACTACGACAAAGTAAACCTCTTGGTCAAAAAATAGCAAAGCTCGTTGGACAGGAAAAATTTGTTGAAGCCCTGCCTTATTTTCCTATCTGCGAATCATGCGGGAGGTTGTATGTTGCTAGGGCCGAAAAGTACCTCAATGAGGAGAAAAAGGTTTCCTATTCCTGTATAGGGTCTAAGGTAGGAAATAACTATATCCAAGGTTGTGGTCACATCGGCGAAGCGAATATTGTTAAAGGGCAAGGCAAGCTCGCATGGAAGGTTGAATTTGCCGCGAGGTGGGCGGCATTAGACATCAGGTTTGAGGCTTTTGGAAAAGACATAATGGATTCAGTACGCGTAAATGACTGGGTTTCCGACGAAGTTTTGGCCTTTCCTCATCCTTTTCATGTCAAATATGAACTATTTTTAGATCGCGCAGGCAAAAAGATAAGTAAGTCTGTCGGGAACGTCCTTACGCCTCAGAAATGGCTAAGATATGGAACACCAGAGTCACTTATATTGCTTTTCTTCAAGAGAATAGTAGGAACACGTGTTATTGGTTTAGAGGAAATACCTTCTTTAATAAACGAATATGACTTCTATGAAGATATCTATTTTGGCAAAATCAGAGAAGAAAATAGCGCGAAACTGGCAAAGATAAGTGGCATTTATCAATACATAAATCATTTGAAACCTCCAAAATTTCCGGAGGTTCATGTTCCCTTTGAATTTTTAATCCAACAAGCATCGTTGTTCCCGTTGGAAGGAAGAGCGGAAAAAGTATTCCAACGTTTAGTAAAGTATAATATGACAAAAGAAAAAACTAACGGTTTGATAAGAAGAATTACTCTTGCTTCTAATTGGATAGAGGATAAAATATCTGACAAACGCGGGGTAGTTGATATATCTCTCAGTCAAAATGAAAGGAGAGCTCTAGGTCAGCTAATTGATACTCTGCGATCCTATATTGGATCTGAAGATAATCCTAACACCCCACTAATTCTCCAAACAAAAATCTTTGAAATTGCAAGAAACAATAGCATTCAACCAAAAGAATTTTTCAAATTGTTATACAAACTTATTTTGCATACAGATAAGGGTCCGAGGTTAGGAAACTATGCAGTAGATTTAGGACTCCAAAGGACTTGCGAAATCTTGACTGAGCACCTGAAGCTTGCCTGAACAGAAAGGCAATCGAGCAGGATATAATAGTCAAAACTGAGCCAAAGTTTGTTAGTGACACGCTTGGATGTGCTTTATGGAAATTGGGTGATAGTTTTTATCTAGTCGTATTAGATATATCCAACGAAATTGCCATCTAAGGAGTTATGATGACTATGAAAGTACTATTAATTTCACATGAATCAGATTTGGATGGTCTGGTTTCTGCTGCTATTGTCTTAGTTAGGTATCCACAAGCCAAAACCATTTTCTTGGGAAATAAGAAAGAGAGCTTTGAAACCTTAGCACGTTTCGTCTACACATTCAGTGTTTCTTCCATTTCTCCTTCTCCTCAGGAAAAGGGGTTGATAATAATTTGCGACCTAGCCCTAATTGAAGACGAATCACTAATCAACTTATGTAAAGATGCCTTCTCAGAAGCAAAGAAAGCTGGTTTTGATATAGTTTGGTTAGACCATCACCCCTGGTCCGAAGCGGCAAAGTTGGCAATAGATCCTTTTGTCGAAACCATGTTCGATGAAACCGGGAACAGATGTGCCGCTGAACTGGTCTACGGAAAGTTCTTGTTGGGAAACAAACTTGCAAATAAATTAGCTAGCATGGCTCACTCAATGGACTTTCTTACAAATGACCAATATCTCACTCCGATATCTGAACTCATCGTCTATTATCATAACAACCACGGCCGTTATGAGAGGCTTTCTTCTCTCGCAACGAAGGTGTCTCAAGGAATATTGTGGGACATTGATATGCAGAATGATTATGCTGTCTACAGCCAAATCCAAAAGAAGGCGAAAGTGGAGGCTTTTCAGACGATTCAATTTAAGCAAATAGACGGTCGGTTCAAGGCAGCCTTTATCCAATCTTCTCCCTACATACAAAACAGTCTTTTTGCACAGGAAGTATTTGAAAAGACCCATTCTGATGTCGTAATTCTTTATAGCTTGGACAATAGGGTTAGTATACGGCGAAATAACAATTTAATTTCATGTAGAAGAATCGCTCAGAATCTTCCTGAAGGTGGAGGACACGAATTTGCCGCGGGAGCAAGATTTAAGAGTAATCCTTTAGACCGTAATGAGATTATAGGAGAATTGGAAGAAGCAATATTAAAATCGCTTGTAGACACTCAAACCTGTTTATGATGATGGTCATGTTTTTCTCTATTTTTCTGATCAGGGCTTATCAGCAGACAGACGCACATACAACTTGTCTGCTCTGATATTACCCACGCACTTTCATGTATACTGTAAGCAGGATGGTAACATAATTTAGGAGACAAGATAAAAGTGGAGCAAAGAAAAATATATGAGTGTTCACGGGCTAACGATATTTCAAAATGTGCTGCGCTTATTAAAAAGGGAGGAGTGATAGTTTTCCCTACAGATACTGTTTATGCTATAGGCTGCGATCCGTATAGCCAATTAGCTGTCAATCGGGTTTTCGTTATTAAAAACAGAAAAACAGGTATTCCTCTGCCAGTACTTGCGTCAACAGTTGAAGATATAAAAAATATTGCATTCCTAGACTCTAGGGCAAACGTACTAGCGAAAAAATATTGGCCAGGACCATTAACTCTTGTCTGTCCTCTCTTAGATCGTAGAATTTCGTCTCTTGTCGTTTCGAGCATTAGAACGATAGCTGTTCGGATACCAAGCAACAAATGTACATTAGAGTTGCTTAGGAAGTGTAGGTATCTTGTAGGAACAAGCGCGAATATCTCTGGCCAAGCGTCGGCCAGAGATATTCATCAAATAGTATCGTCGCCTTTAAAGGGATTTGATATTATGCTAGACGGGGGACACATAGATAATGGAAGAGAATCCACTATAGTCGATTTATCCACGCAAGGTTCTTTTCGCATTATCAGAGAAAGCGCCATAAAATCAGAGGATATTCGAACAGCATTATCCAAGGAGGTCTGACTAATTAAGGCATTTAATATAATTGCGTCAACTTTCAGGTTCAGAGAAATTCAAGCCGAACAAGAACTGAGCGAGATACTCGACATACTAGGAGATCCTTACGCAGAAGTACTGTCTACATCCATTAGCGGCTTACTTGTATGCCGTACTGAGTTGAATCCTATCTCAGTCCCAGGAATGCTTGTGGATATGCTTAAAGAAGAGCCATGGAGATTCAAATATATCTTAAGGGTCTTACCGATCGAGAAGGTTGCCCAGGCGGAACTTGATATAATCTGTAGATACATTAGAGAAATATCAGCAAGGATAAAACCGCTACAGACTTTTAGAGTTACAGTTGAGAAGCGACACAATTCTATAAAGTCAAATTGCCTGATACAAGGCATAGCTTCTGAGATCGACAGGAAAGTGAACCTATCCAACCCTGACTGGATAATCTTAGTCGAAGTAATTAGGAATGTTGCAGGATTATCTATTATTAAACCCCATAACATATTTAGCTCAGTAATTGAAATGAGAAAACTTGGCGACAGTTTCATTTCATAATAAGGGCAGATCGTTCAATAAGATATTGTGTAATATAATCGTCGTCTTGTAGCAATATGTGATTACGTTCGTTTGTTCCAAAGAGTCTGAAAATGTGATCCCTGCTTTCAATATTAGTCCTCAGTACAGTGCTATCTATGTTAGGAATTGTTTTTATTATTCTCTGTCTTACACGAGCGACTTTTTTTTTATCCGTTGAATAAATAATAATGATAGCAGGGTGTAATATGTTTAGCCCAGCGTAATTCAACGCAAAACTAATTTGGTTTGTCAACGAAAGTCGAAGCAATAAATCCATTTCTGGCTTCGTAGAGACAGTAATGTTTCTTTTTTGACACTCGAGGGTAATTTTCAAAACTCCAAGTAAATGACTAATACCATACGCAGCTCTTGCATTAATTGTCTGAATTACTACCCCTTCTAATGAAAAATTTTGAAGAGTCCTAATAAAGTCAGGAATTTCTACTACTTCTATCGTTCGGACGCCAATAAGACACACAAATGTTTCATTCAACTTGTAATACTTTTCGAAGCTTTCTGCCTGAAAATCTAACAAAGCTATTAGACCTATTTATGAATTCTTTAGTTTGCTGTTATTTGATCCATTCGCATAGAATATGCCATGTAAGGCGTGCTTTGTTTGTAGACCAGTGTCAAGAATTTGGCATCGGTATCACTATCCTCCATGGATCATGGGAACCACTGTTACAATATCGCCGTCTTGT
>DATFBG010000084.1:0-2919 GCA_035253945.1 Nitrososphaeraceae archaeon
TCTCCCTCTATGGAGCACGCCTGATACTACTACTACTACTACTTTGAGGGATCTCCTTAATGAAGATCCATATGATTTGCATTCGAGCATTTTGCCAAATCCACTAGGAGTTGTTTCATCGTTAATCTTAGAGCCTGAAAATAAGGTTGTATTAACTATACATTCGAGTCGCAACTTTGAGGGAAGCGGGATGATTAGTGCACCAGTTGGAGGTTCTCTTAGTATAAAGGAAGGTGACATAGACCTTTCAGGACTCCCTGATCCGTTCCGCACAGTTGCCAGAGAAGCAAATGAAGAACTAGGTCTTAGCATAAGCGCAACAGATATCAAGTTCTTTGGACTTGGAAGAGATCTAACAACGTTGAAACCTGAGCTTATTGGACAGATTTTTCTTAACCTTAAGGAGAAGGAGCTTCTTGAGATACAAAAAAATCGTGCAAAGGATGAATGGGAAATAGAAAGACAAATTATCGCCGATAGCAAAGAAATACCCAAATTCTTGAGCATGAATAATTGGAGCCCAGCTGGATGGGTAAGCACCTATTTATCAGTCATTAGCATCAATAGAGATCAGTAATATAGGATAAGTTGCAGCAAAAATAATAAAGACACAATCCTCTTTGATTTTGGGAATAATCTTGCGATGGATCCTAGGTGTTGACATAATGTAGAGATATCTAATGATATATAAGTAGAAAAAGACACAACATAATTTTTGCTAGTTAGCAACAGGGCAAATCAACCGATTAGTATCCTGACTTTGATTATTAGAGATGGCCGTGTGTTTTCATCCCTTCTTTTTTCTGTTCGCGTTTCATAGCCCAGTACATTGCGGGGTATGCCACTGCATAACCTGCTGGTAGTATTATTCCAAGACCTAGCCAGAACAATGCATCTGTTAGCGCAGCATGCATGAACCCAGGGATGACAAACACTAGCGAGTTCTCAGTTATTTCCATTGCAGCAATACTTGCTGTATCACCAACTACTGTAACTCTTGCTGCTTGTCTAAGAGGCATCGTCTTGAGCATCGGAATTATTGTGAAAGCATATCCTATTGCAAATGCAAGTCCTACTGCTAGTATAAGTGTCGAAATCATATCCCAACCAAGCATGAAACCTATTGCAGCTCCGATACCTTCACCGATGTTGCAACCAATCAAGCACCTGAGGGCATGCTTTGCTGTTTGCCATCGCAAGCTGTTGCTGCTGCTGCTACCACTGCCATGATGTCGATGTTCTACGTCACTATGTTTATGATCTCCTAGCATCTTTGCAACAAATGCACTATGGCTTGATGAATATATAACATAAGTAGTTTACAATTGTAAAAAGGCACTCACCACTAGTGGTACAAAGCCCGAACTTAACTAATATAATCACTGAGAGCATTATTCACCCGCGATTTGATATACTCGCCGGCACAGATCCCTTAAATTCTAAAGTTATTGCGGTGTAAAATCTAATCGAATATTATAGCATCCAACTCGGACAAACTTGTAGCGAGTTTCCTAGCCTCTTCTTTATTTTCTCTTTAGTTATTAATTTAGAGTCATATTCCATAATACAGAGTCTGTCATAAAGTCAATGTCTATCTTTTTGATTCTTTGGTACAGCTGCGGCATGCCAATGAGCTGGAGCTGATATATTGGCAGAACTTTGTTGTTTTATGAATGATATCACTTCGAGGACCGGTCGATCTGCTAATCTTTTCTGGCCGTGCAGATATAGCTTATACGCTAGTTAGGAATTCCTGCGCCTCAAAAAAGCCTGATAGCTCTAGTGATAATTGGCGGCAAAAGATTTCAAGAATTTCAAAATCTGCAATAGAGAACCTTTTTTCGCTAAACATGCTATAACTCCTATAGGAACACCTTTGTATGTTAGTGGATAGCCTGCAAAGGACTTCAAATTTTCCCTCTTGGCCCACTCAGGATGCCTTATGCGGGGATCGTGAACCACATCATTTGAGACTTGTGGCTTACCTGACTTTACTATGGGACCGATCTTAAGCGAGTCAATTGAAACCCTTGAAAATTCCCCGTCAATGTTTTTGTATTTACCTGCACTGAATTTTAGGATAAGCCATTTCCTCTCCCTATCAACAAACCAAATTCGAGCAAATGTCGCATCATAGTATTTTACAAGATTATCCAGTATTGCTTGGAGCCTGTTGTTTAGCCCATCGTGCTTCTTGACAGATTTCAAAATCTCGTAGACTCGTAGTTTTCGCAACTCTAAATCTTGCTCATCTAATACTGTATAAGGAGATACCTTGGTTGTCTTTGATTCATAAGTGCGCAAATCAGATATCAATTCTGAGAAGATACTCAGAAAATTGTTGCTTTCAAGTTCGTATTGCTCTTGCGAATCAAATACGAAATTACATATCCAGTCAAAGTCGCCTGTCAAACGAGAAGAAAATAGACAGAACCTTGATTTGCCTAGATACTCTGTGAGTCGTTCGATTAAAGAGGGTAAATTTTTAGAGTATCTGAACTTTATCAGCATAGTACGGTTGATTTTGTCAGATACAAAGCTAGGGTTCAGCAGAGCTGAGTAGCCTAGGATGATGCCTTGTTTTTCTAGCCGCCGGAGTCTGTGTCTTACTGCTCGATCCGTTAGCTCATGCCCCAATTCTTTGAGATTAGTGGCTATTTCTTGAGAAGACATTCTAGCGTTACTTCCCAAGCGTGATAAGATGATCTTGTCTATGGCATCTATCAACGTAGAAGTATTATCATCATCGCGGGTATTATCATTTTTCCGATCTGGACATTTAATATGTTAAAGAATCGGTGTTGCTGTTATTTTAGCTTCCAAAATGGACATCCTAGCCTGTTGCATTTTTCCGAGCAAAATATGAAATCAGTCTGCTAAAGATACCTGATGAATAAGCAAGCTTCAAACCAAATGTCA
>DATFBG010000085.1:0-2515 GCA_035253945.1 Nitrososphaeraceae archaeon
GGGAACTTGGCATTAGATATCGGGGTTGGTTCTGGAATAATAACGAAAACTTTGTGTAAAAATTTCAAATACGTGGCAGGATCTGACATAGTAATTGAAACCCTGAAGAGCTGCAAAGAGAGTGTTGCTAGCGACAGACAAAGCAACAATAATGAGATCTCTAAACGTGACATGGGGTTCGAATTAATCTGTACTGATGCAGCATCTGCGTTCAGAAGCAGTGTCTTTGATTTAATAGTCAGCAATCCTCCCTACTTGCCAGATGATTATGACAATGAAGGTAAGAAAATTCATGATAGAACAATATATGGAGGACGTTCCGGAATTGAACTAACGTTACATATAATCAGGTCTTCACTATCCGCATTAAGAAGAGATGGCAGGCTAGTGACAATCGTTTCAAGTTTGTCTGATGTATCCCGTCTTTATCAGTTAACACATCAACTAAACTTGAGCATAAAAAAAATGGCTCAAAAAAAAATGTTCTTTGAAACAGTGTCGGTGATAGAAATCAGGTTTTAACTTTAAAAAAATAAGATAAGGATTATCCTCTTTCTTTGTTTTTCCCTCTCTATTTCCTTAAAATATTTGCACTCAATTGGGCTATCTTATCCGTCATTTCACTGAGAGTAGCATTACCTCCAAGGTCATATGTAACATATTTGTTTTCATTAATAATCTGCTCTGTAGCCCTGAAGATAGCTTCTGAGATATCCTTCTCTCCAAGATAATCTGCCATCCAGGCGCCAGACAGAATAGTAGCAACGGGATTTACCTTGTTCTTACCAGCATATTTAGGAGCACTGCCATGCGCGGGTTCAAACATTGCAAAATTGTCTCCAAAATTCCCAGAGTAAACGTTTCCTATAGATCCTACATGCCCTGACGCACATTCTGAGATTATATCCATAAACAAATTGGTACTAAGAATAACACTATCATTAAATCTCTCGGGATTTTTTACCAGCTGTTGAGTCATATTATCTATATAGTATTCTTCGACCTCAATATCGCTGAATTTTCTATTGGCACTAGTCACCGATTCCCAAAATATCCCATCCGTTTCTTTAAGGATATTTCTTTTTGTAACTGCAAATATCTTGTGGAAACCTTTGTTTTTTGCAATATCAAATCCTTTGAGAGCAATTCTATCGCATCCTTTCTTGGTAACCTTCCGAATGGCAATTGCTGATTCATCACTCGTCCTAAACTCTATTCCTGCGTAAAGGCCCTCGGTCGCCTCTCTAACACATACAAAGTTCAGTTGCCGCGGCGAATTTTTATACGTCTTAATGGGTCTAACATTTGCGTAAAGTTCGAATTTTTGTCGAATGCTAACGGCGACACTTCTTGGAGCGTTAGGGTTGGGTATCGTAGTAGTTGGTCCCTTGAAGCAAGCGTCACTATTTTCAAGAATATTCCATACCTCTGGAGAAATGTATGAACTTCCTCCTTTTTTCTCCCACCATTCAGAACCTGCCTCACAGGCGACCAGTTCAGTGTTGGAATTGCATTCCTTTAGCACTTTGGTCATTGCCTGAACAAGTTCAGGCCCAGTGCCATCACCTTTTATAACCGCAGCAGTTCGACGATTTCCAGCCAAGTAGAATCAGACAAAGGGCAAAAATCTTGCTCTATAATTTATCTATTTGGGTATAAGTTCATATCTGACGACCATATTGTCTGTGAAGGGAGGCATTGCTGTTGCATTGGCTACTGATGTAAATTCCCCTTTCTCAGAATAATATGAGTACTTGGGATTATAGTCACCAAGATTTATTATTTGTTTAGTTGGAACTCCGGTCGTATTATCCAACACTGAAATAGTCTTATTATCAGTCGAATACACCTTTAGAAAGTCATCCATTGTTAGCCTCACTGGTCTGACGTACTGAATATGCAGCTTGTTTCCTATTTCATCAGTATGTATAACTCTGAGGCATTCTTTACCATCTTTTGGTTGTTTTCCGATATCGTCTGGCAGTAGCTTAGAACGTCCATCCACCACAACTTCAACTCTAGGATGAACGTTAAAAGTGTCAACATTATGAGCCTTCAGACAAATATCCAGCACAGGTGGAGGAGGAATAAGCTGCATTATAAGTAAACCAGCTAAGGTAGCAGCTCCTATGGCAATAGGTGGTATGAGTATCTGCGTCTTGCTAACCCTTTTCTTGGGTTTTTCTTCCTTCATTCTTCGTTTGGGCATTCAAGTATCACACAGATCGCAGGCTATCAGCTAACTGTTTGACCACTGTCTATATATTTGCTTTTTAATGACGATTAATACTTATCAACTAAACCTACGATAGCATAATTCGTGAACAAAATGCATCTGTTTTTTTTGTATATATGCCTGGGTTTTGTCGAGCTAATGCGTCTTTTTTTCTGCCCCTTACATTCTCATATCTTTATATGGCAATAACTTAGAGTGCGTCTGATAATGTGCTGACCATTAATATAGACGGAGCCAGTAGGGGAAATCCTGGCTTGTCTGGAATCGGAGTGGTTATAT
>DATFBG010000086.1:0-7293 GCA_035253945.1 Nitrososphaeraceae archaeon
CCAACCCAAACTTCTCCGGTGTTTCTAAACTTTTCATTTTATAAAGTAGACCCAAAGTGGCGTTGGTTAAATGAATTAGGGAAAGAGGAGGCGGCGAAAGAGTTCGCAAGCTTGATCGAGGTTGCCAATACAAAAATGAAAGTACGAGTATATTCTACGTTAGGTCTTCGTGACGACTCGCAGCTCATGCTGTGGATGATTTCTGAGTCTGTTGAGAAGATGCAAGTATTGACGTCAAAGATCTATCTTACTATATTCGGAAAATATATTGAATCTTCAAAAATATACCTTTCGTCTTATCGCCCGTCAGTTTACTCAAAAAGATCCAAAATGACACCGGGATTTCTGTTAGATGACAACAAAAAAGAAAATGAACCAATGAAATATGCTATTGTGTATCCTTTCATAAAATCAAGGGAATGGTATCTGCTACCCTTCGAGGACAGAATGAAGATGATGGATGAGCATATAACGGTTGGAAGAAGGTTTCCTCAAGTTAGACTTAATACATCATATTCATTTGGCATCGGGGACCAGGATTTTATGCTCGCTTTTGAAACGAATGATTTGATGATCTTCCAAGATCTAATACTCCAGTTGCGTGAAACGCGTGTTAGCAGATATGTAGTGAAAGACACGCCGATGATAGTTTGCATTTATAAGGGTGGTGTGGAGGAATTTATCAAGAGCCTTGGATAGTCTGACTTATGACACTGTACCTTGTACTACCACCAATCTCAATTTATTTCAGACTATGACTACTATAGACAAAACTGCGGCTAAAGCCATGAGTACAAACAGGCACGCAAGTAACACACCTGATCCGGACAAAGAATTGCAACAGCCCCAGACCATTTCCACTCCGGCTCAAGATTTGACCTATTCTGCGAATAACGCTATAATAACAGCCGCACTCAAAGAATGGGCAATTGTTTGTAGGGCTCTTGAAGATGGCAGGCAGGTATTGCTGTTGAGAAAGGGAGGAATCATGGAGTATAGACAAGGCTTTGAAGCAAAACACACTACTTTTTTCCTTTATCCTACTTTTGAGCATCAGTCAAAGGAATTCATACAGGCCGACTATACTGAGAAATTTGACATGTTAATGCGTGAACAGCCATCACGCAACAAAAATACAATTAATTCTTACGCACGTGCAGTAGCAGTGAAACAAATTACTGATGACTCGTTATTACCAAGGCTCCAGAAATACCATATTTGGAATAATAGCTACGTTGATGTTAGGTTGAACTATAATCCAAAGAGGCCTATGAACGTAGTATTGCTTCGGGTTTACAAGATAGATAAGCCCATTGAAGTGGAAGTTAAGTCAGAATGGCTTGGATGCAAATCATGGATTCCTATAAGAGCTTCTCCTTTCAAATTACAATCAATAAGTAATATTGAAGAGCAGACTCAGCTGGATCCTGAATATCGCGAGAACTCTGTCAATTGTTCTAATGGCATATATTATAATGCTCATCCAGTTTTGGAGGATATGAAATTTGAAAAGATTATCGCAGAAATTGAGGAGATTCTAAAATAGCGATATGAAGTATAGGAAATTAGGAAAGAGCGGAATAATTGTAAGTGAAATAGGGTTTGGAGCGTGGACTATAGGAATGGATTGGTGGAGTAAAAAAATTAGTGATGACGAAGCAATCGCGATGCTAAAAAAGGCTTATGACAAAGGTATCAATTTTTACGAAACAGCAGACATTTATGGAAACGGAAAGAGCGAAAGATTACTTGCCCAAGCCTTCAAAGATATGCATAATGATGAAATCATATACTCTACCAAATGGGGCTACGATATCTATAACGCCGAACAAGTGGGCCACAATGAGTTGCCGCAAAGGCATAATCCTGAATTTCTACAATATGCGCTACAACAAAGCATGAATCGGTTAAATGTAGATCATGTAGACGTATACAGTCTCCATAATCCAAAGATGAGTGCTATACAAGACGACGAACTATTTATGTCCCTGGACAGGCTCGTAAAAGATGGCAAGATCCGAAGCTATGGAGTTGCATTGGGTCCCGCTATTGGATGGAAGGAAGAGGGACTCGCAGCTATGCAAAAGAGAAACATAACATGTCTCCAGACAGTTTATAATATTTTAGAACAAGACCCGGGCCGAACTTTCTTAGACGTGGCAAAACAAAACGAAGTAGGACTTCTGGTACGCGTTCCAGATGCATCAGGAGTATTGACGGGCAAAGTGAATGAAAAAACAATATTCGACAAAAATGATCATAGAGGTACCAGAAAAAGAGACTGGATTCTCCAGGCAATACAGAAGGTAGAAAAATTAAAGCCAATGTCTGACTCCAATGGTTGGAATATAACTGAGCTAGCCATTAAATTCATTTTATCTCAAAAAGAGGTATCAACGGTATTGCCCACAATTATCAATATTGAAGAGATCGACATGTTTGCGCAAATGTCAGATGGCAAATACCTTACGGATAGTCAATTATCACATATAACAGAACTCTACAACAATAGCTTTTTTGTTTAAGGACTATCATTAGCGAACAGTTAACAGGCGACGTTTTCATAATAAGTGGGGCAACTGACATGAACACACGGTCATTAAATTCTAACTGATCGTTGTGACGAGGATAGGGGGGCCGACGATGAAGAGTCGCTGGATGGCTGTAACGATAGTAATTGCCTGATTCCGTCTTCCACATTTTTCCATCTTGGTTCATAACCTAGTTCCAATCTTGCAAGCGATATGTCTGCCAAAGTATGCTGCACATAGTTATTTATCGGGTTTTTGACATATACTGGCTTTATATCAGTATCTAACTGTTTGTTTATAATTTCAACCACTCTATTAAACGAAGTTTGTATTCCAGTACCGACATTGTAGATACTAAATCCAGACTTTTCATTATTCCCACTCTTTCTTCTATGCTCTTTGTTGTTGTCAATATTATTGCTATTGCTAATGCTATTATCGTCCGGTCCCTTGTGTTGCTTTTTTCCATTCATTGCCAAGATATTTACTTGAACGACATCATCTACAAATGTGAAATCTCGGCTCTGGTTTCCGTCACCATAAATGATGGGACTCTTTTTCTTTTCTGCCATATCCCAAATAAACTGGGAAATATTATTTGCAAATCTACCTTTGTGTTCTTCATTTGGTCCATACACACTAAAATATCTAAGACCAACAGAATCAACTCCATATTCTAAGTTGTAGGTTCTGGCGATCGTTTCCCGACAATAAAAAGATGCTTCATAGAATGTCTTGGGTATAATGTTATCTGATTCCCTATAAGGAGTAGGCAGACCATTATACAAAGAAGAGGAAGACGCATATATGACCTTTCTTACTTTGTTCCTCTTTGCTGATTCCATGACGTTCATAAAGCCCATTACGTTTATATCTATCCCTTTTCTGGGTTCCTCTATAAACATAGGTGAAGAACTCAAAGCGGCCTGATGAAAAATGTAGTCGCAGCCTCTGCTAAGCTCCAGTACTAGATCATAATCCATTATTGAACCTCTTACAAATTTTATTTCTTTGGATAAATTTGAAGTGGATCCGAGGGAGAGATCATCCAGAGCAATTACATCACAATATTTATCATTTCCCTCGAGATAACCGCCGTCTGGGATTGTCTGGTCTTGTTGCATGGTATGCCGGGTATTACCTTTGATTCGATGTATCAGAGTATTTGCTAGATTGGAGCCTATAAAACCAGCTCCCCCAGTTACTAAAATTTTCATCTAGTCAATTGCGAATGGATACACTACTAAAAAACGTTTCTTGGATAAAGATACTCCCTTATCTTCTAGCTTACCTCGACTCCGGCCAGGTACCTTACAACTGTCTATATGGTGAGTGTCTTTTATTTATTGGGGTCAAACGATTTTCATACTATTATCACGAAGCCCTTTTTTTACGTGTTAGCTTAACATGCAATTCATATCTGACTAGTCAACCTGATAGGCCAAATTCCATTCAGATAACAAGCATAGAGTGAAAGCTTACTTTTACGCTAACAACCAACCATTCTATACCATATCTATTTTTTGGACTTTGGATCCTGTCAAAGATAAGTTTTAATTGACGAAACACATCACGACGAGTGAGAAGAAATGGCAATGACGGCGTCATCATCGCTTCAGGCAGAACAGTTAGACAAAAAAGACAAAGAACTTCTTAATGAAATCCAATGGTCTTTCCCTCTGACACAAAGACCATTCCTTGAAGTTTCAAAACGACATAAATTATCAGAAGAGGAAGTTATTCACAGAATTGGTCGCCTGAAAGACATGGGGCTTATAAGACAAATTAATGCCATATTCGATACAAGACGTCTAGGTTATAAAAGTGCCTTGATCGCCTTCTCCGTTGAGACTAACAAACTTGATGAAGTAGCCACTGAAATTAATAAACATCCAGGAGTAAGTCACAACTACGAAAGAAATCATGAATATAACATGTGGTTTACTCTTGCCGTTCCTCCAAATGAAAGCATGAGGGCTGTTTTGGATAGGATGGCCGCCCTTGATGGGGTTCTAAAATACAGGCTCTTGCCAACCTTGAAACTCTATAAGATTGGAGTGAGACTAGACATGGTAAACAGCGATGCGGAAAAGCCTGAGCCGACGGAGACAATTAAGGAGCTCAACCCCGGCAAAGTTTCATTGACGCAACAAGACAAAGATTTTATCCGGGAGTTACAAAAGGATCTAGAAATTATACCAGAGCCTTTCGACAAAGGTGCCCACAACCTGGGCGTCACAACAGCAGAGCTTTTCTCAAAAGCAATGGAGTACGAGAAAAAAGGGGTGATGCGAAGGTTTGCGGCGATATTACGCCACCGCGACGCCGGGTTCTCTGCCAATGGTATGGTTGTATGGAATGTACCTGAAGAAAAGGTTGACGAGGTGGGTTACAAGATTGCGTCCTTTCCACAAGTAAGTCACTGCTACCAGCGACCCATTTATACTGATTGGCCATTCAGTTTGTTCAGCATGATTCATGCACGGACAATTGAAGCGGCAGAAACAATCGCAGCAGAAATATCAAATACAATTGGAATCAAAGATTACAGAATTTTATTTAGTTCAAGAGAGTTTAAGAAGGAACGCATAAAATACTTTGAAGAAGATAAAAGAAATGTCGGATAGTAATGCTGCCCTCAGAACCAACCGCCAAGTTCAAATGAATTACATCAGAGCACCCTAGAACAAGAAACCAGTTTTTGTGTTCCAATTCGTGTCTTCACAGTCAATTCAGAAACGGCATACTATCGTAGCCATGCATTCTTTGATACCGAAACAGACTGACAGATTTGTCAAGCTACGGATATTGCAGAGCAAACAAACTTGCTGACTGCGAAACTAACTCAAATGTGCTAGAGTCAGACACAGCCCGCCTACTACTTTCTACACTCCTTATTCGTGAATTCTTTGCAAGTACTATCGTGCCTCCAGCTTCCGTTAAAAAAAACCTCAAGATGGGAATTATTATCCCTGTCTGTCACGACTCTCTGCTGACCATTTTTGGGATTATGTAGAGATGTTCGCCCTATGTTGCCGCTAGAATAGTTCACCATATTACTATATAACAAGCATATTCCCACATAATAATTAGTATACATGTTCTTCTGAATTAGGCTTCGATTATCCAACTATAGCAACAATCTGCAGAATTTGTTATCGATGCTGCGTGCTTTCCAGCAAATACTAGACCCCAGTCTTTTGATGACGAGTACGTCACAGGTTAAAGCTCTATGAAATCATGAATTGATTCCACTAGCTCTACACAAAGTCTGTGATAAAATGATTATACCCTAAACCTTTCTGAGTATCTCAAATCAGAATTTTGGTCTATAATCCCTTGAAGAGATTATCCTTGTGTTCATGCTTTGGATTAAAATGGGTCAGGGAGTTGACTCCACGTTTAGGAGTTCTAAACAATATTATACAATATTATACTAGTAGTTCTCTTACCAAAATTTGAAGATATATAATATACTATTTTATATAAGAAAGATATAGGCTTGGCAAAATTAGAGCCCGTTGTTTCGGCTGTTAGTAGTAGAAAAGCAGCTGTTTTGGTGGGCATTGTCATAATCTTTCTTGTAATAATCGATTTGCTAGTCACTCGGCAAGTTTTGCCCTCCTATAGGAACATTGAAATTGTAATATTCATTTTGACCGTAACTATAGGATATGGCATTGGTTCTTGGATTCTTTTGGGGTATATTGGACGAGTAAGTAAGGAGATTAGATCCAAATCACGTTTTATTAATCTGATGCATTGGACTGTGATGGTAGTTCAGTTTTCGTTGTTTGGGATATTGTTATTTGTACTTTTTAGTAACAGCCCTACTAATACAAGGTTTCTGTCTCATACAGTTTTTGCTGTGAGCTCTGCACTCGCCACAGTTACGATGGGAGCTATTTCGTTCAAGTTCTTTTCATGGTACAAATTAGGTGAATACAAAAATTTCACCATATTATTTTATGGTATTGCTGCCTTAACTCTCGGTATGTCGATTGCAGAAGATGTTGGGACAAAATTACTAATGGTACACCAAGTGGAGGAAAAAACTCCTCCTGCGGCAATTATCCAATCGTCTTTCCAATACAAAGCTTCTGATAAATACGATGCTGAAGTAATACGTAAAGAAGTGAATCCAGATATCACAGCATTGCTTATACTACCAAATTCAAACTTGGAATACTACAATCTCCTGAACTCTACAGTGCTTCCTATAGCGTTTATATTCAGATGGATAGCTTCTACCACACTTCTGCGGGATGTCTATCAAAGGATAGGTAAACTTCCACTTTCATTTTGGATCATTCTATCCCTCCCCCTGATACTATATCTAGTTGGTAAAATGCCCGGCTTTTTTGCGGGCGAAAGTTTAGCGGGGGTGGACGAAGCATATCGATACTATTTTAGAATTCTATTCAGAGCTGGCACTATAGGAGGAAATATTGTTTTTGGTCTTGCTTTTTTTGTGATAGCAAGAAGATTGGCTTCGTCGAAAATAAAAGACTATCTTATCATCACTGCGATAGGAGATACCATAGTAGGTATCGCGCTTTCAACCTCTGCTCTAGAACCAACGTACGGAGTAGCAGCCCATTCTCTAGTGATGCTATCGTCCTATATGTTTAGCATCGGATTATATATTTGTGCTATATCATTGTCACAGGATAGTTCATTAAGAAAATCAATCAGAAGATCCAATATAGGGCTGATAGACAATATAGGAACGGCTCAAATGGAGCAGGAACTCAGGGAAAAA
>DATFBG010000087.1:0-4029 GCA_035253945.1 Nitrososphaeraceae archaeon
GTTGTTGGGCAATAGTTGGCAGCGGAATGGTTACAAGTGTCAACATCCATAATAAAATGGCTAGAGGCACCTTCCAAATCAGAATTCTCGAAAATGGACGATTATTGATACTCTTCACTATTGAAGGGAGGCCTCATACTCAGATAAAGCTTATCAATTTAGATGTTGTAATTTTATTGGCTCATTATACATTCAAATGAGCCAAGATGATACAGAACCCTATTAAGCAGAGTCCATATTTTGAACGTTTTTTTATTTTAGGCGGGTACAGAGGGTTCCGGCAAGAAAAACCTTCGAAATTTAGACTCAGTCAACTATATTTCGACAATACAAAAGTAATAGTTAACTAACTTACAAGGCATTATCGAGGGCAAAAGCTAGGCTAGTAATCCCGGAAATACCCACATGGTTTGCCTGTGGTTGTGTGGTCAGGTATACAAGATGCCTGTCCCCCAAAGGCATTGTAATGTGTTTTGTCTTTTCGTACTCTGCAAGCACATACTTGCCCCTTTCTATCTTCAGGTTGAGCTGGCTTCGACTTCCAAGCACTCACTGCCATTTCAAGTGATTTTCTGCTCTCGTCAGGAGTAAGTAGATTGGTGACGCCAGGTCGATGATCTGAGTACATTATCTTGCCATCAGTGTCACAAATGGCGGTGACCATGCGGATATTTCTGTCTAAGCTCATGATATCATGGTATAGTTTTTTGATAGCTCATCATGAGTGCACTAATAACACCTACCTGTTAAGGACTCTTTTTAGTCCAATCAACTTTGATCCTGTTTATCCCTCTTTTTGAGTAATATGTTATCCTCTTCTATTTTAATCTCATATGTCGGTTCCGATCTCATTGCTGGTGGCCTGGCTACTCTGCCAGTTCTAATGTCAAATCTAGATCCATGCCATGGACATTGAACCTCGTAACCTTCAAGTTTGCCTTGAGCTAGAGGCCCACCAAGGTGAGTACAAATGTTGCCGATTGCATAATATTTTCCTTCGACATTGGCAAGGCATATCTTTTCACCATTGACTTCGACTTCCTTCATTTGTGAAGGTTGAATGTCCTTTACATCAGCTACCTTTGCAAATTCTTCACTCAATACGAGGATCATTTTAATTATGCGGTCTGAAGTCTATATGGTTTTCTATTTGATCGAATTTCCAGACATATTGTGATTCTACGGTTTGAGTACTTATTTTCTACTTTAGCGTCAGACAGTGGTTTAACTGTACGGCGAGTAACGCCTTGGACGCTTTTTTACGTAGCTCGGCAAAGCAACCGAGTCCCCGAATAACAAAGATAGTTGAAGAGCAACAAATCGTGAACATGAAGTCGTTAAAGCAACCTCTATTCCAGTTGAACCTTAATTTGATTTGAATATTGCAGGGCTAACCCCCGCAAACCTTGGCTAAATGTTTCGACAATATTATTCATTCATTCACTCATTCATTTTCTACCAACGATAAGCATAGCCTCATTCTCGAGAATGACTTTTCCCATAGTATTATCAACATACCTTTCTGCTGCTTTACTAACTGCTTTCAATATTTCTTTTCTTCTTTCATTTGTCTGACCTCCTAGTATTTTTTGAATAGCAGGACCACCATGCTCAATTGTAAAGGTTGTAAAATCATCAGGTGAATCAAAATCAAGAACCACATTCATACTTTCGATAGAAGGATCTTTGTATCCAGATGATAGATAAGAATTCATAAGGCTATTTTGGTCTGACATGCTAAATGGTCCCGGTGTTCCCGGTGGAGGTGATGGACTGTTTGTTTCTTTCAGTAAGGTGTTCATGGGTACGAAAATGAAAGGTACCTTCTCTGGCGAAGCCCATACGGCAACTGCAAGATGGCCACCATTTACCAATGATCCATAAATATTAGACAGACCTGCCTTAGGATCTGGCAATAACATCAATCCCCATCTGCATAGTGCTGCATCAAATGTTGAAGATGGTAAGTCAATAGATTCTGCATCTCCCTCTTTAAATTCAATCACATCTTGTAGACCTAAAGAGATGGCTCTTTGTTTAGCAAAAGATAACATCTGAGATGAAATATCTGTGGCCAGTACGTGGCCACTTTTTCCTACCCGATTTGCAGCCGTAAGAGCCGGTTCTCCCATGCCCGTTGCAATGTCCAGAACCCTAGAACCTGGTTTGATCTCTGCAAGTTCTACTAATCGTCTACTAACTTTTTCGGTACCTCTTTCGATTGTCTTCCACCACTTTTGCCAACCGGCAGCTACGCTATTCCAACTCTGACGTTCTGCTTCCTTATACTGTTTTGAATCAAGAGCTGTCACGCAAAATCTTGTTTGAATTAGTACTTACTATATAAAAATCATCCTTTGTAATATCTTTTGGCATGCTCTACGAACCAAATCTCTATTTTGTGCTCTTTGCCTGACTTCCATCCATGGGTGGTCAAATATAGGATCTGCGATTTACTCAACTTTGATGATTTTCTAATAGCTCATTATTCTTAAAAAATTCTTGTCCGTTAAAAGCCCTCACGTGGATATTCTCTCAATTTGGGTGAGAGCTGATCCTCAAGTTACCTTCTTTAATTTAGCGCCATCATTTGGAATGAGCATAAGAAGTCATTCTTAGCTGGAACGCATTGCTGATGGTATCGAGTCCATTTTTTGAACTTTTTTTATTTTAGGCGGGCCCGGAGGGATTCGGCAGAAAAAACCTTCAATATTAAGACCCAATGCAACTGGAAGGCGGGCCCAAGGGGCTTGGTGCTGATATGTCGGAGAGGTTTTATTTACCATTACTTCATATGCTGATGCATAGAAAATAAAATGATTGCAAGATCAATTATAGTGTTATCCATAAGCTGTGTACTTGTTTTTACTTTTCTTATTAATGGAGTGTATGCTACTACTGCACATGAAAACAGCAGCAAGACCATCAAGCACAGAGATTTGACTATAGATTTAGGGAGTGGAATACAAACAGATGCAGAGCTGACAATGCCTACACTCGCTAACCGTTCCCTTCCTGCTATTCTGTTGATTCATGGTTTGGGACCTTTGGACAAGGATCAGTTTATTCCGCCAGACAGCAGAGATTTTAAGCAAATTGCAGAATATGTCTCTGAAAGAGGCTTTGTGGTCTTGCGTTATGACAAAAGAGCAATTGGAGCAAACGGCACCATAGAAGACCCTGACATGTGGTATAACCAGACAATGGATGACCTGATCAGCGATGCAAACAAGGCTCTGCATACTTTGGTCGACCAGCCAGAAGTAGATAAAGACAACGTTTCGGTATTAGGTGGGAGCCAAGGATCATGGATCGCAACAAGGGTAGCTGCTGCCAATCCATTTGTAAAGAATGTCTTGCTGCTATCTACTGGAGCTGAAAAAGTGGGCGATTTGATCCATACATTTATGGTAAACACCACCCTGCAATATACAAGAGAAATTTTGGATGTGAACCATGATGGCCTTGTATCGCTATCCGAGGTTGTGGCAACTGAGAATACACCCTACTGGACTTCGGCTCCGATTCCAAGCATGATGCTTGTAGAAAACAGCACTACTGGCGACTATAGATTTGTAGAAGGATTAGAGACAAGAGAAGTTGACGGCGGCGAACAAGCAATAGAGATTGACACCACACTCAGGAGCTTCCTTGAGCAAAGATTTCAATCAATATTTGTAGATACTAAGGACAGATCCTGCCCATATCTAGGCGTGGGGTGTCCCCCTATGATGAGGTCGATGGCGGAACTTGACAATTTAAGCGTAATTGGAAATATCTCCTCCTCTAGCATTCTGATAATTCAAGGTGGACATGATTTAGGACAGCCGCCTGCGCAAGCGTTCATGCTAGAACAGAAACTGCTGGATCTAAACCATCCTGACCACACCATAATAGTATATCCAGGTCATGGTCACACTCTGACCAACATTGGAGAAGACAGCTGGATTGACTTACCTGGTCCCATTCCCGATTACATTTTAGAAGACATATACTCTTGGTTGATAGACCCTGACAGGAAGTGGAATA
>DATFBG010000088.1:0-2002 GCA_035253945.1 Nitrososphaeraceae archaeon
CGCTATACCGATAAAATATTCAGACCAGTGATTAGATGCCATTCTGAGCAGCAATTCACAATCTTGCATTCCTACATCTAAATTAACTTTTAGATAAAGTCTTCTGGCATTGCTGATTGTTCTATTTAATTGTGTTGAAGGGTTTCCTTCATGAAAGAATTGATAAACAAGATTCCATCTTTGCCTTAAAATCTCAGGAAAATTTCGCATATGTATTAATTCCTTAAAAAGTTCGTTATCGGCAAAATCTGAAAAGAATGCATCAGTCCTAGATACTGCTTCAAATCGAGGAAGATACAATTCATCGTAAAGTTTGCTTACTCTATCCCATGCTCTTACGGGGTCAGAACCCATGTAAGTTACAGATAGATCTGCCAGCCAAAGAACCTCTCCAAGTAATCGTATTTTATCGGGATTGTATCCTTTTCTTCCCAAGTCTGAGATATGCTGTTGAAACTTCTCTTGGGCTTGTGGCTGATTAAAAAAGGGGAAGTCCGTTCTCCATATTAATGCTTCAATTACCGAGCTCTCGGTAGGCTTCCAATCCACCTTCACATATTCTGGATGAGTCGTTGAAAGTTGGACTGGCAAAAGCAAGCTAGATTTGTATTCTCTAAAATAGTTTTCAAATTCGATTGCATTCATAGTAAAGTAAGCATCAAGAATTCTTGCCCTATTTAATTCATCAATAGTTCTAGAAACTCTCGGCCCTTTTGGTTTTGCTGATGAGATACTATAGTTATTATCATTATTCCGTAAAGATTCTATATGAGCTTCACTTGGATCGTAATCATGTAAGATACCAGCTAATAACAGAAACTCATAGTCTCCCCAAGTGAACGTATATCCATGAAATTGTTTTGGCAGCATTTGCACACTAAGATAAGTAACCTCCAAACTATGATGAAAATTATGATATTTACTCGAACCTTCCCCTATTCCTTGTTTGCTATATTCATTTTTAAGAAACAAGACAAGGATACGAAATTTGTCCAATCTTTCTGGCGGAATTCCTTTATCTACAGCGATGTAGTTTATAGGAGCAATAATCTCGTCGTCTGGGATATTTGCCAAATTCTCATTGGTATACTCAATAGCTCGCTTTTTTGCTCCAGGAATATGTCTTATGGCCTCTCTGTATATTATTCTGATAGGAAGGCTCTTGTTCAGATATATCCCTATTACGGAGAGTCTCCAAGGATATCTGATGCGAGGCTTTTCTCTGTCGACTACTTCATCTGATGCTCGAGCCAGCTTTGTGTTGAGTCTTGTCAGGAAGGTTCCAAAGTCCACTTCAGCGGTGCTCCAATGGTCTTGTTGTTTTTGTTGTTTTTGTTGTTGTATTTGTTTTTCCACCCGAGGAAGTTCAGTATTCATAACTAGCCACTGGGGTATCTTTACCCTGTAACGGTATTTCTTCTGCTTAAACCACATTCTGTTGGTCGCAGGTGGCGATGTAAGTGATTCCCTCAAGGTGACAGCCACATTCCGAGGATCCTCTAGGAATGGTAAATCTCGATCCTGAATAACTTGAAGTATAATTTCTTTGTTAGGGACCTGAAGTCCAAGTAGGATATGCCAGTATTTTCCCTTATCAAGCCAATCAGGTACCTGAGTTTCCTTATCCCAGAAATCGATAGGACCCATTGGAACATATCCCTTTTCATAATCCTTTGTTTCGGGATTATATGATCTATATTGATATTCACCTATCATCGGATCAAGCTTCTTAGCCAAGTCTCTTGCATCCGTTATTAACCTCTCAGAGGTCGTAAATTCTCGGTAGGCCATTGCCCCCCATACAGTACCCAGTGCACTGAATAAAGCAAATAGAGCGTAGAGAAGGTCAATTTCATTATATAAAAAAAATCTCGGGGCAAGAGGTATTCCGAACCAACCTGTGGACAAAATACCGGTGAAGGTTAGTGTGATAAATAGCCAGCGAGCAAGATCATTATAAAAGAGACTAAAGGATTTAGTCCCCTGAGAAACCTCGGCAGAG
>DATFBG010000089.1:0-2573 GCA_035253945.1 Nitrososphaeraceae archaeon
ACTCCTTTGGTTTTCGTCCAATTCGACATCGTCACCTTCGCCATTATAGGTCATATAGAGGTAGTTGGTTTTAGCAGGCCACTCAGCTGCAAGGGTATCTATCTGCTTAATCTTTGGTCTTATTCCGAATTTGTCTCTTAAACTTCTTACCTGTTTCTCGTCAACATTTATACATCGTGCGATTTGTTTATCGGAGAAGCCGATCTTTTTTGCTTCCAAAATTAAGGATTCATCAAATGCTGATTTGCGTAGCTGATTCTCTATTTTTAATATGTTATTTATGCATAACAAAAACCATGCGTCGATGTGAGATAACTGGTTTATTCTATCAATAGTAATTCCTGCCCTCAATGCTCGAACAACCATAAATATTATGTCGTCTTCTGGGTGAAGGAGAGATTGTTCTATTTTTTCTATTTCCTCAGGAAAATAAATTTCGTTATTGTCCCCCTCGGATGTAAGTCCGTCCTTATCTATATCACACATTCTAATTGCCTTCTGAATTGCCTCCTCAAAATTTTTTCCTATAGCCATTACCTCTCCTACCGACTTCATTGTACTTCCTAGCCTCCGTTTGACATGCTCAAATTTCTGAAAATCCCAGCGGGGCATCTTCAGGGTAATGTAATCAAGAGAGGGCTCAAAGCAGGCTGTAGTTACCTTAGTTATTCTATTAACGAGTTCTGGTAGGGCATACCCAAGACAGATCTTAGTAGCCATGTATGCAAGTGGGTAGCCCGTAGCCTTACTGGCTAGAGCAGAAGATCTCGAAAGTCTAGCATTTATTTCAATAGCACAATATCTTTCAGAACATGGATCTAAGCCAAACTGAATATTGCATTCTCCAACTATATTACACTGCGAGGTGGCTCTCTGTGCTGCTGAGCGGAGTTTATGAAATTCAATATTGTTGAGAGTTTGAGATGGGGTAACTACTATGTTATCCCCTGTATGGACTCTCATTGCAAGAATATTTTCCATGTTACATACTACAGCATTGTTTCCATGGCTGTCACGCATAAGCTCATACTCTATCTGCTTCCAGTTTCCGACATATTTTTCAATTAATACCTGATGGACTACGCTGAGGGACAACCCACGCTGTACAATTTCTTCTAATTCGTATTCATTGTAAGCTACACCGCCGCCTTTTCCACCAAGCGTGTAGGCGACGCGAATAATAACTGGAAAGCTTATTTCCTTAGCAATTTTCCTTGCCTCGGACAGAGAATATGCAGGAGCGCTAGGCAAAACATGAACGCCGCTTTTCTGCATGGCCTCCTTGAATAGCTGCCTGTCCTCCGTAATTCTGATGCCGTCTATTTTTGTACCTAGGACTGTTATTCCATATCTATCTAAAATTCCTTCACTATCTAGAGCCACTCCACAGTTGAGTGCTGTCTGCCCCCCGAAATTCAACATTATAGAATCAGGTCTTTCTTTTTCTATGACTTTTTGTACATATGATACATTGATAGGTAACAGGTACACTCTATCGGCAAATCTGCTGTCGGTTTGGATTGTAGCTATGTTAGGATTAATTAATACGCTTCTGACATCATCTTCTCTTAAAGCCTTAAGGCACTGTGAACCGGAGTAGTCAAATTGGCGGTCAGCTGCTCTGACTTTCGCCCGCTTCTCCGATTTTGATAGCGCCGCTTCCAATAACAAGAACTTTTCTTATTGACTCATGTTTGGGCAATTTTTCCTCCATGCAACTTGCTGTCATTACTTGTCCTAAGCAAATTGCCTTTTTTTACGGCCTTTTCACTGTTTTCGATCAATTCCTTAAACCTATCAAATATGAATACACAGTCATATGGACCTGGAGAGGCCTCAGGATGAAATTGAACCGCAACAATTGGTTTTTTTTCATGTTCTATTCCCTCGACTGTAGTGTCATCGATATTCGAAAACCATGTTCTAAATCCAGTTCCTTTTAGACTCTCAGGATTAATTCCATATCCATGGTTCTGAGTTGTGATATAAGTTTGACCACTACTTAAGTCCTTACAAGGTTTATTTTGAGCTCTATGCCCGAATTTCAATTTGAAGGTTTTACCACCTGCGGCTAGAGCCAATATTTGGTTTCCAAGGCATATCCCCAGCGTAGGAGTGGATGTATCAATTAACTTTGAAGCAGTCTTTATTGTCTCTACACAACACGTGGGATCTCCCGGACCATTGCTGATTATAACACCTGCAGGATGATAATTCATGATCTCTTCAAAAGTGGAATTCCAAGGTAGTATTACAGCCCGGTATCCCGCCTTTATGATGTTTCTTATTATACTGTATTTTGTTCCTGTATCCACAAGCACAATACAACGGTTCATATCATCTCCATACTGACGAGGGGCAGGCACAGATACTTCATCCATAAAATTTCTGCCCTCATAATATTCGCTGTCCATCAATTTTGATAGCCATGGCTCTTCTGCAACTCGATTTTCAGAGACAGACATTGCCCCCATCATCACTCCTCTGACTCTCAATTTCTTTGTAAGGTCTCTTGTGTCGATTCCATAAATTCCTGGAATTCTTTCCTCGTATAGCCACTGATCCAAAGTTTT
>DATFBG010000090.1:0-3472 GCA_035253945.1 Nitrososphaeraceae archaeon
TTCACTTGCTTTTGATGAGAAGAAGAATGCAGTCTGGGTTTCTGTCATGGTATATGGATACAAGGGGCAGATCTTCAAATACAATATTGATACTAAATCCTTTGATACCTTTAATTTACCAAGGGAGTTAAGTTCTCCATGGGGACTAACCGCAGATGATGATGGCGATCTATGGGTTACAAATGCTGGTAGCAGTATATTTTACAAACTTACACCCAAAAGCGATAATAATGACAGTAACAACGTAGAAGACTTCGAAATAGAGAAATTTGTCACCTCTAAGGGTTCCTTTAGAATTTTTGGGAAATTGCCTGAAGACAAGATCGAAAGGGATTTCCAGAATAGATATTATACTTTGCCTTCTATGATCAAGAAATCAAATGATGGTTCAATATGGTTCAATGAACAACACGGAAACAAGATATCTAAATTTGATCCTCTAACGCGCACACTGATTGAATACTGGATTCCAACACAAAACAGATTGTGGGGCATCTGCTCCAATGATAACTACGATAATGAAAGTCCTGATGACAATAGCAACAAAAATAATGAAATCTGTGGCATAGCTAATGCACTGCAGTTCTCTATAGCTAATCAAGATGATTCTGATACCGATGATACAGACATTTGGTTTAGTGAGTGGTCTCAGAATAAGATTGGAAAAGTTGAAGCAGCAGAACATCCTCCTTTTTCAATTGAAATTTTCGAATCAGACAAAGAACTAACCATAGAGAGAGGTGAGAAAGAAAAAATTAAGTTCACACTTAAAGCTGCCGAGCATCCGTCGTCATCTTTAGCTGACATTCGCATGATTGCTTCGGGTAGCTTTACTTCATCTGGGGACATTGGAAGTGCCACAGGAGAGTTTACGGAGCTACCGTCCTCAATTTCAATAGAACGAGGAGAAGAGCGTGAAGTTTCATTTGAATTTATCCCATCAGTTCATGAGAAGCCAGGTAATTATACCCTTATGATAGGAGCAGAAAATGATTCTATTTCTTATTTAAAGGCAGTAAATATAAGAATTATTTGATTTGCTTTATAATCATTTGATTCTAGGCTTTCCAGCTTGTCTGCCCGCACATATTTTTTATGCCTTAGCTCCCTTTTCCGGTGTATTTTTTATTGATTGGAAAAATTTACGCCAAAACATTTGATGCAGCATGGGTACAATGTTCTTCTGATAAAGCCTATTACAGCACAAGCCCAGAAAGAAAGCCATAGGCGTTTATGTTCGCTTATTTATGTTCTAGACTATTTACAGTTGATAAGTAATTTTCTTGCGTTAATAACATAACTTAACAAACGACAAGTTTCTATGCTATTTGCAATTTAAATGTACAGTTTTATCAAGCTGATCTTTATATAAGACAAATCGTTATCACATTGCATATGTTAGAAAATCTAAACCTAGCAGCCTATGTAGCATTTGGATTTGCAATCAGCTATCTGGCACTCGAAGGAGGATGGCATTTTACTGCTTGCAAAATCAAGGAGAAATCAATCCCACCATGTGTCTTTACGCAAGTGAAAACTTTGCTTTCTGCAAATAACAGAATACATTGAGGGACCACAAAGAAAAAGTAAGAAAAAGTAAGAAAAAGTAAGTGAGGTGTATTTTCATCAGAATGTCTTCCACTATCAAGAGAAAAAGTGTCATCTACTCAGGATTCGAATCGTCTGCAAAAATAAAAAATGAACCTATAATCATGGGAGAAATATACAAAATTATAATGAGCGATGGATTCCAACATTTTGCAGGAGCACAATAAATACGTACTGCCATGATACTGTGTACAAAGGTGGCATGTCATGTCCCTCCAAATCGTGTTGGGGGATGAGAAGAATTCATATACTGACAACTAAAACTACTTCATTGTGGCCAAACATTGTAGAGGAGTAAATTCTAGAGTATAACTTAAACAATTTTCTCCAGACCTTTAATAGAATGTACTTTAAGTCATTGCAACAATATCGGATCAAATACAATTATTAAAAGTCTCCTTTTGCTTGTTTCCACCCTTAGTACGAATATAAGAACTGACAGGGCATAGCCTTCTCTTACTTCTATTCGCTGTCGATACAATTTATCATATTAAAACTTCATTTGATTGTGCCAGCTCATTGTCTGCCTTCGTATTCTTACACATTCTTTGTTTATCCATGTTGTCTCTTGATGCCCTGGTAGAAGAGCTCCCGAACCCAAATCTCTTCATTTTGGAGTCAGCATACTAAATATGCTTTATAAGCATGTGGGGGAATAAAATTAAGGTTGAGGCAATACACCAAAAGCCAAGAAGAAGCTGAAGAATCCACTATTAATGAGAAAGTCTCAATGTGGCCTCGCGTAAAGTTCGTCAAGTGCCCTATTAGGACTAGCCTAGGAGTACTTGGGAGGAAGTGGACTCTTCTAATAATTAGAGATATTGGCTTTCTTAAAATAAATCGTTTCAATCGGATCTTAGAATCTATTCAGGGTCTTACACCTAGGGTCCTTTCAATGCGTTTAAAGGAACTAGAGAAGGAAGGGTTTGTCGAATGTGCCAAGAAAAATAGGTCGCCAATGATGGTGCAATGGAGGCTTACTGAGAAAGGTAAGGATACGCTGCCTATCTTGATGCAGTTGACAGCCTTTGGTTCCAAGTGGTATTCTGATATCGTTTTTGAAGATAAAAGACCCAGGAGGTTAAATGAGATCTTTCCTCAGCCAGAGGCAAGAGAAATAATTAGTCGTCTTGCCTGAAACCTTTCATAACAAACGCATAGATGTAATATCTGCCATAAGTTTAGTTAATCTTCTGACGTATAGTGCATTATATTGAATGTACTTTTTATAAATGATATAATTGCATAATGAAAAAATAAAAAATTAGATGATGATATCGGTAAGTCTATCCCTTACTATCAAAGGAGCTCGACCTATCTAAAACACGTAACAAGAAAAGAACACGTCTCAGTCTACTCAATTATTCAAATCGAGACAGTCTGAGTGGCGATGCTTTTTTTAAAAGCCATGTTCCACACTTTCATGGATAATAATTTGACAATATCTGCCTACCTGATCGATAAAAACGCGATAAAAGAAGTCGATTTTTCGAATCCAATTGCTGTCAGAAAAGACATGGTTCAAAACCCTCAAGAATCATTGTGGATCCATGGAGACGAACCTGAAGATATATTCCCGCTACAAGGTACATTTGGTCTACATCCGCTATCTGTGGAAGCGGTAACTCACCAAAATCAACCTTCAAAGATTGAAGAATATGATGAGTATTTGTTTACAATTGTCGACGGAGTTAGATATGACGAAGGCGAGAGAGAAGAACATCAAAAGAATAACAAAATTGAATATGACAAATTTGACTTTAATCTCATAGAAGACGACCTTTTCATATTTCTTGAGCAACGATGGATAATCACTATTAATTTCCATAATCAAAAATTTCAGGAAAACATTAGGAAGAGAATT
>DATFBG010000091.1:0-7801 GCA_035253945.1 Nitrososphaeraceae archaeon
CATCAACCAACATATTAAAATATTATTGAATATAACCTGTGGTAACAACTAATATAATATATGTGATAACGGTTGAAAGACGACAAACACAATATTGCAATTTTTGACACCTTTAAGACAAGGAAAGACAAGTTTACCGGAGAAGCAAAAAGACAGCGTGGTATCATAGCTCACTTGGCTGTTGAACAAAGTCCAGAATTTCGAACTAGAACCTCTATTGCGCATGTAATAGCAAAGAAGCACGGTATCCTTTGGCAGAATATTTATTCCGGTATTTTCAGAGATCTAGAGGAAGCCTTGATTCCCTCAGGTGTCATCAAAGAAGGAGGAAGACTTCCACTTAGAAGAGGTCCTCGAGCACTTCAACTCGAGGGAGTACCCTTTTATGAACTGACTGAGACAGGACTACTGGTCGCTTCATCGATAGAAGAAATAGGTGATTGTAGGATCAAGATACTAGAAAAGTATCTGGGGTCGTTACCAACCAAAGATAACACAGAAGACTCTATTGTAACTGGTCTGCTACTCTTGATAAAGACAGCACCGAGCTTTGCCTTTAAGATAGTAAATGAGTATATCTACGCTTACAGTATTGGCCTAATTGACAATATAACGCCTCTTGATATCAAAAAATTGCGGACTGTAATTTCAAAGCAGGTACGTGTAGAAAAGGAGCTTATTGAAGCATTTATTAGAATGGAAAATGGTCAAAGAGATATAGTAAAGAAGTTTTTTAGCGAAATTGGATGACATCTACGTTGCATTTTAGGTACTTCATATCTTGTCACAATATTATATTTGCGTTATATAAAATTTAGTGTGAAGGAAATCTTAATAATTTATACTAATATACTTCAATATAAGTAATGCTACTTGTACCTTTTCTACATATCCCATTCTTGCTATAGTAAACCCAACCATGCAATACCACAAGGCCTAAATCAACGCGTCGTGATATTAACAACATAATACAATACAGCGTATAGAGAAGCTATATCCTGAAAAACCTCTTTTAGATACCCATTCAAAGAATGATTAAAAGTAATACTACATATTATGGCTAATCTATACTATCTTCTAAATTATGAACCTTGGTAGTCTAAGAATCTAACCCATTCTGGGAACCAGAGTTCGTGTTCGGAAAGTCCTATGCCTCTTGCCAGAATTTCTGGTGAATTATAATAAACAGCATCTGCTCCTATCTCCTTAGCAATTTTTAAGTTGAGAGCATCTATACTTGTAACATCGCCGACAAACTTGTTTGCTATCAGGTCCCTGTTTTGAGTATACAGTCCTACCTGTCTACCATCAATGGTAACAACATAGCTGACAACTACTTCAATACGCTTGGCTCCAGCACATCTTAGGTAATAAATTGTTTCTCTTGCTGTGCCCCCAGTTTGAATCGTACCTTGAATTGTTGCCACATTCTTTTCCTTAACTAGTCCCCCTATGATAAACTTCAATGAGTTGCCTGTTGTAAGTAGTTTATTCTTGCTGACCTGTTCTGAAAAGTCGATCATGTGGTCCGAGTCATCATATCTGTCTTTGATGATAGCTTCTGAAAGCTCAAAATTCTTATTTTGCTTTTGGAGCTCAATATTGAAACCCAAGCCCATTGGGCGAGCATAGTCAGGTTCGGCAAATGCTGATTCAATATCCAAATCTTTTGCCAAGAAATTTGCTTGCTCTTTACCTATATTCTTTCTAATAGAATATAGACTTCTTCCGAGAAGCGTGGACGCAACATGACTTTCTCTTATAAACTCAAATGGATCTAGCATCATTGTACTATTTGGTAATTCTGTGACAGCATTTAGTCCCGTATCGCGATTCATTCTAATTAACTGGCCGGGCCTTATGTCAATAAAATCCATATCTACGAAGGATGTACGTAAAGAATTTTCAGATGCTACAATGTTCAATGTTCTATTCTTGCTTGTGGCATAGACAAGTGGCTTAAAACCTGTGCTATTTCGATATGCAAAAATTTCGTTGTCTATCTTTGTTATCAGGTTACCTCTTAGATGTCGGTCAAGAAATTGGACAGCACGTTCAGGGTAGCCTTTATCTATTAGGAGCTTCGTAAATATATAGCATATTTTATACAGGGAGTCTGAATCTCTTGCTTGACCGATTTCTGGATGCAAATATAATTTTTCTGTATCAACAAAAAAACCATCCAAGGCAACATGGATGATGTCAAAGCTATGAAACTGAGGGAACCTTTTTGATAGGTAACCTATTGCACTCCTACCATACAATTTATCTTTATGAGCAATTCTCATTATGGTGTCGTCTGTAGGTAAAGATCCTTCGTCTGCAGAAGTATTATTACCTATAATCATCTTCCAATATGCTTTTCCCCTATGTTGAAGCAGACGCATTGAATGTGCAAGAAGACTTATTATAGAGTCATTATCTATGTTAGAGTCCAAACTGTTAAGAGCGATGATTCCGGCCAACCTTAATGACCCTGAAGTCTCTATGTTTCTATCGAATAAAAATCTTGATTAGCTAGGTATCATGCATCATCGTATCTTATTATCATGTTTTCAATCTAATTTTTCCTAATTATCGATCAGACATCAATATACTTCTGACACAGACAATAACCAAATCAAAGACCTCAACAATTTAAACCAGGTTGATACTTCTATATACCGATGCTTCTTGGCTTAATTGGAAAGGCCAATGTCGGAAAGTCTACATTTTTTAATGCAGCGACAGACCTTGACGTCCAACATGGAAACTACCCCTTTACAACCATTGCCCCGAATGTGGGAGTCACCTATGCCAGAATTGGATGTGTGTGCAGAGAATTTGGGTTCCAAGACAACCCTGTCCATTCCATTTGCATCGATGGAACAAGATTTGTTCCCGTTAAGCTAATGGATATAGCCGGTCTTATTCCCGGCGCCTCCAAGGGGAAAGGCCTAGGCAATAAGTTTTTGGATGACGCAAGACAGGCTGACGCTTTAATTCATGTTGTAGATGCAGCAGGTTCCACGGACACTGAAGGAAGACCTGTAACACCCGGAACAGGCGATCCCCTACTCGATATCCAGTTCGTTGAGGAGGAACTAGACCAATGGCTTGCATCCATCCTAGAGAGAGACTGGAACAAATTAGTACGAGAGGCAGATAACCAAAGGGTAAAACTAGAGCATATGATCGCCACACGACTATCAGGGCTCTCTATCAAGGAGACAGACATTGCTCATAGTGTTGCTGAGTTGGGCCTCTCACGCGCCAGAGCAAATGAATGGTCTGAAAATGATATACTCAGATTCTGTAAGAAACTCAGAGGTAGGTCAAAACCTATTATAATTGCTGCAAATAAGGCCGATTTGCAGTCAGCGCAGCTTAATATTCATAAAATCAGAGATACAAGGGAGAATGTTGTGCCATGTTCCTCTGAGCTCGAAGTGTTGCTCAGGCGTGCGACAAAAAAGAAAAAAATTGAGTATTTACCAGGGGACAGCCGTTTCAGGATCAAGGAGGCTGCCTCAATGAACGAACAGCAAAAGCAAGCTCTTGAAAAGGCTAGTGCTTTTCTTTCCAAATATGGTTCCACAGGAGTACAAGAGACCATTAATCGGACAATATTTAATTTATTGAGATTCATCGTTGTTTATCCTGTTGAAGATGAATTAAAGCTCACAGACAGGAAAGGGAATGTTCTTCCTGATGCTCATTTGCTACCAGTTAACTCAACTCCAAGAGATTTGGCAGAAAAGATCCATGCGGAACTAGGGAAAGGATTCTTGTATGCCATTAATGCTCGCAGCAAAATGAGGCTCGGGGCTGATTACAAGCTCCAAAACAATGATGTGATTAAAATTGTGTCAGCTACAAGTAGCAGCAGGTAATAATCTCAACAAATGCTGTGTCTTGGCATAGAAAGCACTGCTCATACATTTGCCGCATCCATTATAGACTATTCATTTATCAGAAGTTCTGTAGGTAAAAATAACCTAGGGAATTTGGAAAATTCGCGTACAAGAATTCTATCCGATAATCGCAGCATATATTTACCTCCAGAGGGTTCTGGAATTCATCCAAGGCTAGCTTCAAGACACCATGCGGAAGTCGCTGCCAATATTCTGAAAGAATGTATAAAAGAGTCAGGACATCGCATCCAGGATATAGATATTATTGCTTATTCCGCCGGACCAGGTCTGGGCCCATGTCTGAGAGTAGGAGCCGTTGTTTCAAGGACTCTTGCATCTTTTTACAGGAAGCCACTAGTACCTGTAAACCATGCTTTGGGGCACGTCGAGCTTGGAATAATGCTGACAGGTGCGCGCGATCCCCTCGTCCTACTCATCTCTGGTGGTCACACAATGATCCTTACTTTTTCAAAGAAAAGATGGAGAGTATTCGGTGAAACACTTGATATAACTATTGGACAGCTGCTGGATCAATTTGGAAGAGCAAATGGTCTTTCATCCCCTTGTGGTGATAAAATAGAAAAATTTGCCAGCAAGTCATCGGGTACATATATCCGTCTCCCCTACATCGTAAAAGGTAATGATGTTTCCTTTTCAGGAGTCCTTAGTGCTGCCAAGAGGCTTACGGAGAGGGGAGACAGGAATACACATATGTTTGCGGATCTGTGCTATTCCTTGCAAGAGACAGCCTTTGCAATGATAACCGAAACGGTAGAACGAGCGATCTCATTTTCTCGCAAGAAAGACGTATTAGTAGTAGGAGGAGTAGCAGCGAATGAGAGGTTAAAGAATATGCTCCAAAGTGCGTGTGCAAGACACTCTTCGAATCTATTTATCTCTCCAAATAAATTTGCAGGCGATAACGGCTGTCAAATAGCTTGGACCGGTATTATTGACTACTTGTCTCGGAAAAATGAAGTTGAGATAGAGAAGTCATTCGTATATCAGTCCTGGAGGATCGACACAGTAGATGTTCACTGGCGTACGACCTAAGACATTTCTGAAAGATTCATATTCGCAATTTGCTTTCTTATCGCCTTTGCCCAGCTGCCTGGATTAAGTACCCCAAACTTATAGATGTGATCTCCAACACCAATTGTTACTTTTGCTATCACGAATCCACGAGATTCAACGCTAGAAACTTTGTTCAAATCTATATTCAAGAGCAACTCACCTGGTTCTTTCCAAAATGTTGCTATCCTGCCTTCAGTCTTCTCAAATAGTAGTCTCTGGGTGGTCAGCGTCAGAATGCCATTTTTGAGGCGGTCTTCTGCGCAGTCTTCTTGGAGAATTACCTTTTCTCCTTCTCTAAGAACTTCAGCACGCACATTTTTATTTTGCTTAAATCACAAATATAACATTATTGCGGACTCATTCCTATGCTCTGTTGAGTAAAGGTGCTGAAGCTGATATCTACCATACGGTATGGTATGGAAATAAAGCTATTTCCAAAGTTCGTATCGAAAAGCCTTATCGTCAAAAGCTACTCGACTATGAAATTCGCAAGAACCGGACTGTCCGCGAAGCAACCATGCTATCTGTTGCAAAGGGAGTAGGAGTTAGAACACCATTTGTATATTTTGTTGATCCCATTGCAACAGAAATAGTGATGGAATTCATAGAGGGTGAAAGCGTAAAGAAGAAAATAAATCAAGACCTCGCCTTACAAATGGGCAAATGCGCAGGACTGCTGCATATTAATAATATTGTCCACAGCGATTTGACCACGTCAAATTTTATTAAAGTTAAGGACAATAGACTTGTGCTGCTTGATTTCGGATTAGCTTTTTTTTCGGAGAGACTAGAGGATAAGGCAGTAGACATACGTTTGGTTAAAGAAGTTCTTCATAGCTCATATGTATCCATATATGATAAGGCATTTTCAAAGTTTCTCGAAGGCTACTCATCAGTTGTAGGTCAAAAGACAAGTCACGCTACGCTAAGAAAGGTGCGGCAGATTGAACTTAGAGGTAGATACTCCAGGATCATGTAGTACGAGTCAACCGGGCTAAGGCAACTCCCTTTAAGAATTGACATTATGACATTAGGATGAAGACAATAAAGACAATAGATCAATTAGTGAAAAACAGCTTGTGGATATATATCTGTGTTCAATCTTCCATATAGCAGAATCTCATCCTTATGTGGTGCCACGACTGATCATTTAATTGAGAGATGCAATCATCTCGAGTTGTGAAATCTATAATATTTGTTAGTTCCAATGAGAAGAAATACTATGAAGTCAAATCACTTCTATCTAACTTCGATACTGATGTACAGTTTGCCAAGAAAAATTTGATTGAACTCCAAGCAGATTCAATGGAAGTCATTGCGTTAAATAAATCACATTATGCATTCTTAGAAATCTCAAAGCCCCTTATCGTTGAGGACGACGGCCTATTTATAGCAGAATTAAATGGATTTCCTGGGCAATATTCATCTTTTGTGTTCAAAACCATAGGGAACTTGGGAATTATAAAGCTTCTCCATAATACAAACTTTAGATGTGCTCTTTTCAAGTCTGTTTTTGCTTTTAACGACGGAAGGAAATCGCTTACGTTTAGCGGGGAGACAAGGGGCGCTATATCAAGAAAGGTGACTAAAGGAGGATGGGGATATGATCCGATATTCATACCAGAAAATTCAGACATGACCTATGGGATCTTAGAGACTAGAGGGATAAAGGAATCTTTGTCCCATCGAGCTGTCGCACTAAGAAAATTTGGTGAATGGTTTAGCAATTATTATGCTTAGCAAGAAAGAATGAGATTCTCGGAACACGCAAAGATAGGGTAACGACATCGACTTTTTAATGATATACCGAAAAGCCATGGTAGACCTAATTACCATATAGGACATTGCTTTGTGCTTTCTTCCTGCTCGATGTACTAGCCAAGTTGTCTCTATAGCGATGTCGAATGATACTATAAAAAAGTAACCTTAGTTCTTATTGCGCCGTAGATCATTTTGAGGACTACTTCTTTGTCTTGATGAAGCCGAATAGAAACAATCGGACTAGAATAACCCGCTGAGAGAGAACTGTCTAGACTGTAAAAGAATAAAAAAGTGTTACCCTGAATAAACTTAATGAAAGTAGACAGTTGTATATTCCCTGAAGATCTTCTTTACGATATCGAAAATTTTGTTTGGGCAGATGTAAAAGCAACTAAAGTAGTTACAATTGGTATCACCACGCTGCTTTCTTCCATTTCAGGTAGACTATCTACTATCAAGCTTAAGGATGTAGGTACAGAAATAGAAAAGGAAAAAGTCCTTGCGACCATCGAAAGCAACAAATATTTTGGAGTTGTCAGGGCTCCGTTTTCAGGCAGGATTATTGAGGTGAATGAGTTTATTCGCCAAAAACCGAAGTTGGTAAACGACTTTCCCTACTCCTATGGGTGGTTTGTTAAAATGGAACCATTATCCATAGATAAATATCTGGTCAACTTGCAGCCCATCGAAGACTGTCACGATAAGGTAAAGGCGTTAATTAAAGACTTACATATACAATGTTTCGTAGCATATCCTGACTATGAAATGTACGAGATTGGAGTTGAATGTGCTGCGACTCTCACAAAGTTAGACGAGTTGATATCGAAGATAGAAATCGGAGAGGTTATTCATTTGGTATCAGATGACATAACAGCCGATCTTGAAATGATAAGATGGTCTCAAGAGAGTGGGCAATCAATACTAGAAACTAGACCAGAAGAAAATCTATTGCATTTCATAGTCAAAAAAATTAAATAGATTGCCAATGTGATGGCATCTAAAGTAGCATATGAAAGCAGCTACTTCTCTATCGGATTGGCAATCATATTTCCCCATTCTGTCCATGAGCCATC